>CAZGCX010000133.1:6854-7188 GCA_964524585.1 uncultured Anaerolineaceae bacterium | reverse complement strand
CTGCATGCCTTCCAGCTTGGCTTCCAGGTTGGGCACCTCTGGCTCAGGAATGCTCTTGCCACCGCCTTGGTCGGTGATGAACACCGAGAGCTGGTCGGGTGTGGTTTCCAGTCGGATCTTGACCAGCTCATCCGCTCGATATTGATTGCCGTGCTCCATGGCGTTCATGGTCGCCTCGCCGACCGCCGTCTTGAGCTTTTCGACCTTACTCTCGGGCAGCTTGAGTGGCTCGATCGCCTGGCTGACTTTTTCGATCGCCAGGCGCTCGTTGCCGACCTTGCTCGGCAGGCTGAATTCGAAAGCGAGTGTTGGAGCCCGTGATCCAACTGCTGCG
>CAZGCX010000133.1:3238-6844 GCA_964524585.1 uncultured Anaerolineaceae bacterium | reverse complement strand
CTGAGTTGACCCGGAGCCATTCGCCGAGCACTCCAGCGCCAACAAGGTCACGTCGTCTTCGTGCAGCCACCCGGCGACGGTGAACTTCTCCAACTCAGCCACCAGCGTATCGATCAGATCCGATCCCCCCGGGTGCCCCGCCATCAGTTGTTTGACCCTCGGGAACCCAAACATCTGCTTGCGCTCGTTGTGTGCCTCGGCCAGCCCATCGCTCTGGAACAGCACCGTATCTCCCGGTGTCAGCTGGACTTCGTTCTCTTCGTACTTCATATTTGGCATCAGCCCCAGCGGCATGCCGGTCGCCTTCAGCTCGGAGACTCCGTCGGCTGAACGACGGAACAGCAGACCGTGGCCGGCGTTGGCAAAGCGCAGCGTGCGCTTCTGGGGGTCCAAAACCGAGTACAGGCAGGTGACGAACATGTTCTCCGGGATATCGGGCACCAGTTGATCGTTGACCCGCGCCAGCACCTTCCCCGGAGTCACCAGCCGCTCTGCCGCGGCCCGCAGCACGCTGCGGGTGGTGGCCATCACCAGCGCCGCCGGCACCCCTTTGTCGGTCACGTCGGCCACCAGCATTCCCAGTTTCCCGTCCGGCAGCTTGATGAAGTCATAGAAGTCGCCACCCACCTCGCGCGCCGGCCGATAGTAGGCCGCCACCTGCCAGCCCGGAAGCTGGGGGAGCTCGCGTGGCAGCAGTGTCTGCTGAATCAGGCGCGCGATGCGCAGCTCCTGATCCAAACGCTCTCGCCGGCGGGCCTCTTCCTTTTGCTGGCGAACCAGTTGAGCGACTCGCAGCGCCGGAGCGGCCTGAATTGCCAGGCTGCTCAGCAGCGCCCGGTCGTCCACCGAATACTCCTGTTCGCTGAGTCGGGGTCCCAGATTCAACATGCCGATCAACTCGCCCTGCGCCACCAGCGGCACCGTCAGCCGGACCCCGGCTTCCTTCAGTGAATCCAATGCCGGAGACTCCATCTCGAGCCGATCCACCTCGACCACGCCGCGCGCCGACTGCAAGTAGGCGACCAGCGGATCGTTGGGGGCGATCTGGACGCTGCCATCCTGCGCCTGTGGCTCTTCGGCTTCAGCATCCGACCGGGCCAGCACCCGCCACAGATTGCGTATCTGGCTGCTCATCTAGCCTCCATTATTGCGGCACAGAGTCCGTAAAGCGTTACGGCATAGCGCGAGTAGGTTGCCGCGGTTGCGGTCACAAATCGGTTACCGAGCTTGGGCTTGGAGGGCCCCTGAGCGGTCTGTCCGGCGGCCCCACCAGGCTAGTCCCGGCGTTCCCACTCCGCTGCATGTAGCTCTCTCCACTCCGGATTCAGCGGGATGACGCCCAGTTGACGCACAATGCGGCGGGCGGCTAACCCAATGATGGCGGTGAACGTCGGGTAGGCCAGCTCCATTTCCGCCAGCTGCTCAACCCACATGTCGGCCGCCATCCCAGCCGCCACCATTTGGACCAGCTCCAGCGCCTGCTCGCCGGCGGCATGCGCCCCCAGGATCCGGTGGGTATCCTCGGAAACGATCAACTTGAATACGCCTTCGGGCCGGCCGTCGATCAGCGCCCGGTCGAGCTCGGCGTATGGCACCTCGGTCATCAAGGCACCCTCGCCGCTGGCCTGGACCGCCGGCTCGGTGATTCCCACGCTGGCGTACTCTGGATCGGTGAACCCGCCGTGCGGCACAATGTGATGATCGTAGCGCAGCTCCGGTCCAAGCACCGCGTTTTCGGCCGCGATGCGGGCTTCATAGCCGGCGCTCTGCACCAGCATCATGCGCCCGGTGACGTCGCCGGCGGCATAAATATGTGGGGCAGTGGTCTGCAGGAATTGGTTGACCGTTACGTAGCTGCGTTCAGTGGCCACCCCGGCCGCATCCAATCCGAGCGCTTCCAGGTTGCCGACCCACCCCACCGCCAGCAGCACCGCTTCGGTCTGAGCGGAAACTTCCTCCCCCTGCACGCGGTAGAACAGCCGTAGTTGATTTGCTTCACGTTCAATACGTGTCACGCTCTCGATGCCGGTCACCAGCTGGATGCCCCGGGCGCGGAAGCCGCGCGCGACCTCGGTCGAGACAGCCGGATCCTCCAGTGCCAAGATACGCGGCGCGATCTCCAGAACCGTCACCTGTGTCCCGAAGGCCTCGAAGTTGGAGGCGACCTGGCAACCGGTTGCAGCCCCGCCGACGATGACCATCGAGCGCGGCAATCGCGGTAGTGTCCAGGTATCGCTGTGGGTGAGGGCGAGCTCCGCACCGGGAAAGCTCAGGCGGCGGGGGTGCCCTCCAACGCAGAGAATGAACTTGTCGCCGTGCAACCGCTGGCCGCTGGCGAGTTCCAAGGTATGCGGGTCGTCGAAGGCTGCTGAACCGACTTCAGTCATCACTTTCGCGCCGGAAGCCTCCAGGTGCTTGATCAACTGCTTCTTCTCATGAACTCCGTACACGACCTGCTGGGTGCGAATTAGCAGTCGGCCGAAGTCCAGCTGCGGGGCGTCGCCCATCAGACCGTAATCGCCGAACTGCTCAGACTCGCGCAGCAGCCGGGCGGCCTTGGCCAGTACCCGAGTCGGCACACAACCATCGTTGGTGCACGTGCCGCCCATGCGCCCGCGCTCGACCAATGCCACCGAGGCGCCCAGTTCGCGGGCTCGCAGCGCGGCGGTTACCCCTGCCGGCCCACCGCCAAGCACAATCACCTCGAATTCGTTCACCCGCGCTCCTTCCGTCATTGCGACCGCCGGTTTCCCCGAAGCCGGTCGATCCGGGTCATTGCACTTCCGTCTCGCGTTCCCGGACCCACAAAGACAGGTGCAACGGCTGCAGGGTCTCCCGCGCCACTTGCAAGACCGCGCCCTGCATCTGCTCGAGGTCCACTCCGTCTCGCAACCCGGCCGAAAACTCCTCCAGCACACGCTGGGCGTCGTAGCGGGACCGATTAAATCGCCGATCCACTGAATTCTGGACACGCCGGCGGAGTGGATTAAACAGCGCGGCCACCGCCAAAGTCGAGACCACGATGCCGAACTGATTCTGGACGGGTAAAACCTGCTGAGTCAGCGCCACGCCCCCCGCGTAGACAATAGCCAGAACCGCCGCAACCAAAGTGTAGGTTGTGTTGCGCGAGATCAGCCGGTCGATCTCGTACAGCCGATACCTAAAGATGGCGATGCCGATGGCGATCGGTCCGCCGATCGAAACCACTGCGATCCAGAGTACGTCGTTCCATTGCCCAAGCGACGGGAACCCGAACAGCTCCTGGCCGCCATAGAAGACCACGATCAAAGGAACCCCAACCGCCATTACCCAGGCGACCCACTTGATCTGCTGTCGGACCTCGCGAGTGGAGTGCCGATAGCGAGCGAACAGGCCAGCCAGCCAGACGCCGGCTCCGACCAGCATGGTAATGATCAGCGCCGTACTGACCCCCTGGCGTAGCCCGTCGACCTGCACCAGCCCAATTGGATTGGGTACGGTTCGAGTGCAGCTCGAACTGTCGAGGCGCTCGACGCACACTGGCTCGGCGCTCACCGAGTATGCCGCGGCCGCGATAAACATCAGGGCCATCACGGCCCAGAACGCCCAGCGGAATTGTCTGCTCGG
>CAZGCX010000133.1:0-3228 GCA_964524585.1 uncultured Anaerolineaceae bacterium | reverse complement strand
TCTGCTCGGGAACTGTCCGTTGGGAAACAGCATGAAGATCGGGCCGTTAAGCAGCAAGTAGCCGGTGTAGGCGAAACCAAAATCACCGATCAGCAGCACTGCCGCCGGCCCATCGGAGCCAGACAGCGCGGCACGCAGCCCGAATTCCTCGAGCAGCGCAGCAATCGCCAGCAGCAGCGGGAACGCCAGGCAGATCCAGCCCAGCTTGTTCTCAGGGTCCTTGACGATGACTAACCAGCCCAGCGCGGCATAGGCGAACATCGAGAACAGAAAGATCAGGTCAGAGGCTCGCAGCGGATCGATGGGGGAGCCAACCGTGAGCCAGGCCGCCACGATACCCAGGAAGATGGTCAGCACCGCCAGCAGCGTCGCCAGCGCCGGCTTCCACCGCGGCCGATTACGTGCGCTGGAGTTGATCGAGCGGCCGCGATCATCAGGAGCGACCGTCATCCGGGTGGCTCGCCGAGGCGCAGCCACAGCGATACATGCATCGGCTGCAGGGTATGGGCCGCCAGGTTGAGAATCGACTGGCTCAAATCGGCCAGATCGACCTGGTGCTGCATTTCTACACTCAGCTCGCTCAGCGCCCGGGCGGCATTGTAGCGCCGGCGGTAAAAGCGGCGATCGATCAACTGCTGTATGCGAGACCTCAGCGGGTTGAATAGGGCTGCGATCACCAGTGTGGAGAGCACGATCGCCAGCGGCGTCCGTTGGCCGGTCAGGGCCTCGAACAATTGCTGCAGTGCCACCACTGCCGCGAGATACACCACCACCAGCACGACGGTCGAGCTGGCGTACACCAGAGTGCGATTGATGATGCGGTCGATGTCAAACAAGGACTCGCGCACAATGGCAATCGCCAAGGCAGAAGGAAGCAACAGCCAGAGCAGCCCAATTACGAACTGAGGTAGCAGGGCGGTATGGCCCAGCAGCCCAGGTACCACTGACAGGCCAAGCCACGGCACGGCCACCATGGCCCCGCCCCACAGGACCCAGCGGGTCTGCCGGCGTTCCCGCGGGTCAAAGAGGCGCAGATAGCCGTGTGTCAGCAGCAACATTCCAGCCAGGGGATAGACCAGATCGAAGAGACCGGTAGTGCGCATGGCGAGAACGAGACGGCCGCCGGCAGCTCCAGCCTGAGTCCAGCCGCTGGCCACGGGTGGAATGAAGAGCGCTGCCGGACTGAGATAGACAAGTGCCACTATCCAGGGGTGGCGATCCAATATCCGATGCCTGTTTGGAAACATCAGCAGGAAGTGCAGTACACCCGCCATGGCCAGGCCAAACAGTGGCAGGCTGGTCCAGACAAAGATCCAATATGGCCAACCGCGCAGCAGGTCGATCGGATGCAGTCCCAAGAAGAATGCCAGCCCGCTGCCGAAAGTCAGGCTGGCGTAGAGCAGCAATGCCCGCGCGGTAGCTGACTGCGGCCGGCGGGCGTACACGAACGCTGCCACCGACTCCAGATAAACCAGGAAGAAGAAACTCGGCCAGTTGTAGCCAATCGTGGCGGTCGGATCGAGGCGAGTCAAAGACTGCGTAAGCTCGAGCACCTGAGAGTCACGTTGCACGCGATAGTGAATGAGCTGCCCACTCGTCCCAGCTGCGTCTGCTGGGCGCGAGAAGCCCAACAGTTCGTCGATCGGGTGGCCATTGACCGCGAGCAGCCGATCGCCGGGCCGAAGCGGAGAGGTTGGGTCATCGAATCCGGCGATGTACAGTCCCTGGCCCTCTGTTGGTCTGCTCGTCAGATCCAGCACTGCGCTGTCGCCTGGCATCGCAAATCGGCTCGTGGCCAGCACGATTGTCGGCAGGAGCAGCGCCAGGAGGATCCAGATGATGCGCGCCAACGCGCCCCCGCGCGGGGGAAGGTTGCCGCCGGGGTTGGACGGATGCTCACTCAAATTCGGTTCTCGTTGGTTAGCTACCCCGCTGTGGCTCCCTCAACCAGATCGATGATTCGGTGGGCTGCACGGTTTCCTCAACCACCCGCAGCAGCACCCCGCTCAAATCCTCCAACTCGACCTCGTCTCGCACCGTGCCGCTGAAGGCGGCCAACGCCCGAGCTGCATCATAGCGGCGCCGGTAGAAACGCCGGTCGATCACGTGTTGGATACGACCGCGCAGCGGGTTGAACACCGCCGCGATCCCCAGCGTGGTCGCGACGATCGCCAGCTGATCTCCCTGGCCAGTCACGGTGCGGAAGATGCTGGTAAGTACCGCCACTCCCCCCAGGTACAGCACGGCCAGCGTGCCGGTCAACAGGCCGTACACCAGTGTTCGGTTGATGATGACATCGATGTCCCATAGCCGATAACGAAGGATGGCGATCACGAACGAGACCGGGAATACCAGCAGGGTCAAGATGAATCCGGTTAGCCCTACCAACCGGACGAGGAAGATCACTGCGAACAGGGACGGCCCGACCCGCTGATAGAAGATGTTCGGCACCGTGATGCCACCTAATTGCGGCAGGATCACAAACGGAAGGAAGTAGCCGAACGGCCCCATCACAGCCAGCACCAGGCCCAGGATGGCCCACTTGGTTTGCTGTCGCTGCAGTGGGCTCGATACCAACAGGTAGCGGTGGAACTGGGCATAGAGGCCGACGCCCGACCAAACGACCAACACCAGGAGCTGCAGCACAATCGGCCAGGCCGCAACACTGAGCGATGACTCCGGAAGGAAGATCGCGAATGCCATGATGAGACCCCAGGAGGCCACCATGTAGGCGGTCCAGCGCGGAACGAATCGGCCATCAGGGAAGACGTAGAGCAGGCTCACGCCCGATACCAGTCCGATGTAAGTGACCACACGCACCAGGAACTCCCAGATCGGGAGCACCTCACCGGCCGGGTACATCAGAGACAATGGCAGCCAGGCGCCGTTGCTGACCAGCGCCAGCGCAATCGCCAAGGCCATCCACTCATCCGAGCGCCGCCAGAAGACGATGACCCCGATCACCAGGTGAGCGATCACCACCAGCAGGTACAGCGCGGTCAGATAAGCGCCATACCCGCCCGGCGTCCATCCCAGGTTCTCTACCGAGCGCAGGTCGACCCCTTCCGACAGCCGTCGGAAGAGCCCCGGCACGCCGACCGCCACCAATCCAATGATCAGCAGCGTCAAGACCACCCAGAAGGCGCGGGCCGGGCGGCGCCAGCTGACGAATTCAGGAGGGGAATACTCAGCAGCGGTCAAGATCGAGTCACATTCTCGCTAGGGAAG
>CAZGCX010000132.1:0-7205 GCA_964524585.1 uncultured Anaerolineaceae bacterium | reverse complement strand
ACCCATGCCCATGCAACTAGAAGCCACTTCAGTAGAGACGGCATCCAGTGTTCAGCCCCAAGATGAAATTAAAAACGCTTGGAATAAAATAGATAATCAAACTTATAAAGAGCTGGAGCATACGGTCAAATGAGCTATTGCCAGACGCCGCGATTACAAGCGATTCATTCAGCGTGGCAAGCAAGAACGGAATCCGGGGACCAACCATCGGATTGGGCACTGTCGTATCTGAGTAAACGGTCGTCCACTGCGTGGCAGCGATCATGTTTCGGATCGCCGTCACGGTGTCAATCCCCAGCTGCGCCTCGTCTCGCTGAATTCCCAGGCTGGTATTGAGTATTACACCCTTGAACTCACTTTGAACCAGGGGAGTCATTGCTTTGATCAAGGTAAATGTGTCTCCCAAGCCCTCGTCGTCCAGCACCCGGATCAGATGGACTTCGGCGCCAGGCGCGATCGACTTTACCATTCCATAGGTGAACAGCCCGTGCTCAATGCCACTCTCGACGACGTCAGCTCCAAGTTCGGTATAAAGGCCATGCGCCATATTCTCGGCCAGGCCGTCAAATCTCCTCATCATGTACTGAGTCTGAGGCAGCCAGACACAAACCTGATCAGTCTGGCCGGCGCGTGTTATTTCCCACATCCCTTGCTTGGCAAACGGAGATGAATCCAACAGAACAATCGTAGCTCCGTCCCCAGTCAATCTGTTCTCTGCTCCCACGCTTGTCGCGTAGTGGGCGGAATCGATTCCGCTTGCTGCTAGAGCCCACTGGGCATGATACGCGTGGTTGGCCGTTACCGGATCTTCCTCGCCATCGACTGCAAGCGATCCGAACGGGCCGCCGAAGATGCCATGCGTGTGAGCGCTGACGATGTAGTTCGGCTCGGCGATTACCAGGTACCCGAGTGAGCTGATCTCCTGGATCACCTCCGTCACAAGGCGCGACGGGTCAAATGTGAAGAGACCAATGGCGGGGGTAGCGACGCCGACCGCCTCCGACAATCCCTCCAACTCTGATGGCTCGATCTCGTCGACCTGATTGAAAGCGAACTCAGCTCCGAGGTCAGTGATCACGTCATCAAAGATATCCGGATCCCCGGTGAGAAGGACCTGGCCGGCGAAGAAATCTCCATCGGTCGCAGGCTCGAAATCCACGGGGCCAAGCTCGGCGAAATCCTTCGCCAAATAGGGGGTCGGATTGCACCAGTCATCGACCGCTTGAACAAACTGCTCCGTGGGTTTCTCCTCCGGGGAGGTCGTCGGTGGTTGCGTGGTAGACGGCACCTCCGACGGCGAGGGACTGGTCGAAGTAGCCGCACCCACGCATGCGACAACGAGCTGCGTAATTGCAAACACCCAACCGAGCCCCAAACCTCGAACATTCGTGTACCTGTGGTTCATCATGTCCCCTCCTGACGCTTCAGGACCCACTGCCCATATGGGCAGACGCTTGATTGCTTCCGGTCTATCGGGCAATACCAACCGAACCAATCCAGTCGACGATTGCTCCTGGAACTCGAAGCCAGACTACCGACATGAACGGATCACATCGCAGTTTTCGGCCAGACGTGAGCCATCGCGCCGAAAGGCAGGGGCGATTGTCATCAGGCCGCGGCGCACGGCGTCGCGAGCGTGTTCAGGCTTGGTCGCGTGAATCACCGGGCGCGTCCGGTAGTGTGGGCCTGTCGAGGACTCGCACGTCCCCTACGAGGAGAAAGGGGGCCCAGTAATATGGATGCAGGTGGGATGGTGATTTCGTCAGCTCACCTCGAAGAAGGGCAAGTTGCGCGGCGCGGAGCGCCTCAGGTTTTGTCGCCCCCGCCACCAGCTCGGAATAGAAGCGCTCCATCAGCTGAGAGGTAGAACGATCTTCGACGCTCCAAAGCGTGAGAACGATCGAAGCGGTCCCCGCCGCGAGAAAAGCACGCATCAGCCCAAGCAATTCGTCGCCACCGCCCACAACGCTTTGGCCGGTCCGGCAAGCGCTCAACGTCACCAGCGAGGTGTGAAGCTCAAGACCGAAAACGTCCAGTACGGTTAGCTCTTGATCAGCAAGGGTGAGGCCCGAGAAGAGCGGGTTGTCAGCCCGGAAATCACCATGCGCTGCCACATGAAGCACAGCAAGTTTGGCGAGCCTTGGTTCGACGCGTTCAAACGTCGCACGACCCTCCAACAGCGTTTCCCCGGACAACGCAGACGCAACCTGATTGGCCTCAAGAACCGCGTGCGGAAGTTCGCCCCCCGACGAGTAACCAACGGCCAACGATTGACCGGACCTGGGTTTCACCTGATGGCAGTATGCCAGGACACTCGCCGACGGGAGGTAGCTGATGCACCGACTTTCAAGCAGGTAGCCCTCACGATCGCGAAGGGCATGAAATGGCACGTAGTGAAGGGGCCCGTGCGGAACAATAATTAGGTTCCCGGCCGCGGGGATTGTATCGGCGATCGGATCGAAAATCTCTTCACTCAGTTCTCCAAGGATTCGGTCGGCGTTGCGACGCAGCGCTGGCAGCTCTGAACTTTCAAGCCTCGGAACGGTCCCAAGATTCAGCCGTAGGCGGTTGACCAGGTGATGCAGGTGCTCGGGATCGAAGGAAAAGCGATGGACCACTGTGTCGGTGGCGGTCACTACAAAAACCACCAGTTCCTTTCCCGCAATGTAGTACTCCAGCAGGACTGAGTCAGGATCCAAATGGGGCTGCACGGGTTCAACACGAGCCTGCCAGAGAGATGCGTCGCGGGCATACGCTGGATCACGTAGTAGTAGCTGATGCCAGCGACGAGTAATCTCGGCCTCCAGAACAGAAATCGATTGCATGTCCTCACCCGGGCCGAAGGGGGTTCTCCCGCGCTCCCCCGACAGCATTTCCGCTTCCCTTTTTCGATACCGATTCGCCCTCTCAGCCCGAAGAGCAGTCAATTCGCGGACCAGGTCCTGGTCTTCGGCTGAGTGGATGCGAATTCCGATGTCGACTCGGTTGGAGACCATATCAATCAAGGCGCGCGACTTCGCGCGTTCCGCGTACTCCATTGCCAGGGTCGCGTCGCCGAGCTCAATGGCGAGAAGGATCGCGGCTGTGTATCCTTCAGCCTTGTCCTCCAAGAAACTGACCCGATGCTCAAGCATCATCCGACCCCCCAGCCGCTCCAGCGATCTCAGCGCAAGTTCCAGCGCATTTGACGCTTCCAATAGCAGCCCGCGCATCGTCAGTAGAGTTCCCCGAATGAGTTCGGCCTGATAAGTCAGATCTGGAAGGTCAGCCAGCTCAACCAGCGAAAGGGCTTGCTCAAGGTGCTCTTCGGCCGCATCAGGGAGTCCGAGGTCCATCGAGGCTTGTCCGGCCACCAAGTGGGCGTGAGCCGCGTCAACCTTCAGATCGCCATCCAACATTGTTTTTGCCAACTCAGTTGCCCGGTCGAGACACTCCTGGTACCGGCCCAGAACCCGAAGGACTTGCGCCGACTTCAATCTGGTGGCGCGTAACCAGAGCTGGTTGTCCGAAGTTTCAAAGATCAACTGAGCCTGGTGGAGAGATTCCAAAGCCTTCTGATGCTGGCCAAGCTGGGTCAAGGCCACTGCCTCGTTGACAAACACCTGGGCAACCAGGTCGATGGCTCCTTTGTCGGCAAAATCGCGCCTGACAGCGCCACACAAATCGACGACCTCATCGAAGCGACGCAATTCGAGCAGGCAGTCACTCCGAAAGAGATCGACTTGCGCAATGTCGTGCATTCGACCATCAGCGGAGAACTCATCCCGCGACTCCTGCAGTAGATTCAGAGCCCGTGCGTAGTGACCCATCAGGTAATACGTGAGCGCGAGATGAAGTCTGGCACGGGCGGCCTCCGCCGGTTCTGCGGCTTGTGAGAACCCCTGGATCGCCACGGTCCCGGCTGAGATTGCCTCCGTATATCGACCCATCGTTCGGAGCGCGAAGGATCGATTCATCTGGATCAGGCTGCTCGTGCTGTCGATCTTGTCGTTCAACTGTCGGTAGACCTGGGCCGCCCGATCGAACATCTGTAACGAGCGCGCATCGTCCCCAGAATGGCTGTAGGCCAGTCCCAAGTTGG
The DNA here is from genome assembly GCA_964524585.1 of uncultured Anaerolineaceae bacterium. Taxonomy (GTDB): domain Bacteria; phylum Chloroflexota; class Anaerolineae; order Anaerolineales; family E44-bin32; genus JADFRG01. Next base: position 3,124 of record CAZGCX010000132.1, on the reverse strand, counting down.
AGGCCAGGCCCACGATGAGATCAAATCGATCATGCCTTTCGAGCACTTCAAGGGCTTGCTCGCCCGAACGGATCGCTTCAGAGTACCTACCGAGACTTGCCAAAGCTGCAACTCGCCCTATCTGCGACCGTGCATGCTCAACTGTTTTGCCCAGCGACATGTAGATCGCGGCCGCCTGGTCGTACAGGTCAACTGAAACACCGAATTCGCCGTGAGCGATCAGCCTTACGTTGCCCGCGGCTACCAGCCCCAACGCGCGTTGCTCCTGACTCCCGGTAATCGAGCTGATTCTCAGCATGATGTCGACGAGCTCGGCTGCCTTGGCCTGGTCCGCTCGCATGAGATGGTCTATGCGTGACTTGAGCACCTGAACTGCGGAGAGATCGAATTCATTCCGGTGCTGCTCCACAAACAGGTCACGCCCCGCAGCCGAATCGACTTCGAGTAGCCTATCGATCAGTCGGCTGCGTGCCAGGGTTGTGGTCGCTCTGCCGTCCATTCGCCTGCCTATCTCTCGATCCAAATAGAATCCAAGAGAATCTCGTATCCTGGTCCACTGAGCAGCTATTCATACTCCCCGTATTCGGCTCCGTGAAATATGTAGTCCCCCGTCTCACCTAGCGGTGCACGACCAATCAGTGTTCCATCTCTTACCAGGGTAGCGGTCCAACGATTCGCGTCGTCAATCGCGAGTAATCCGTATACGACGAAGCTGCCCTCATCTTGGGGGTCGTCCGCGGTCTGCAGTGAGACCCGGAATTCGTCTGTTTCTAGGACGACGGGCTCGGCGCTCTCGTCCTTGCCAGACCCTCGAGTGGGACGAAGTACAACTGCCCCCTGCGGGGAACCACCATGAAGAGCAGGGCGCCGACCGACCAGAACCTTGATTTCGGGTTGCGGGTCCCCCAATTGCTCCGTGTCGTTCCAACTGCGCATTAGGCCCACTTCAAACTGGCAGCGAGGGCAGCGCGATAAGTGCTGAGCGACTTCCGACGATTCGGAACCGGCCAATGTCTCGTGTACGAAGCGGTCCAAAACGTCCACGGTCGGACAATCAACGCGAAACAGCAGGCGGCTCAATCCGCCCTGTTGCCGTCTCACGCTTTCCATTCGATCCCGGCAGTATTCGCACTGCCTCAGATGCTCCAGAGTCTCGGGGCTCGCGTTTCCGTCGATTGCCTGGAGCAGGGCGATGCCGTCAAGCTCGGGAGGCGCGACGCAGTTCATGGATGCAGTGTGCCTCCTATCCAGATAAACGTTGGGGTCGTCGCGTTTTCAATCATCGAACTCAACCCATTTCGAGATCTTCGCATCCCGCCTGAACCGATTCATCATGTTCTGCTTGACTCGGTAGACGTCATCGATCGTCCCAAAGACATCGGTATGCCTGCCAAGGATCTCGTTCGGCTTTAGCGCGAGCACAAAACTGTCGTAGAGCACAATTGATTCGGCATCCCCCTTAACACACTCTTGCACGTATGCCCACAATTCCTGTTGGGATGCCCGACGTTGGTAGATCAGCGCTGGATCCGGAGCCGAATCCTGGAGAGCACTTGGACCCTCCACCAGCTCGATCGCCACCTCTTCGAATTGACGCTTGCGCGCATCATCGATCAGGGTGGTGGTTACGCACCGCTTCAGGTAAGCCAGTATGGATGGCAGGTCGCTGAACCGCTGAAATCGGTCGCCCCGCAGGGCCGCCCACAGCTTTTCAATGGCGAGGCTTACGTAGTGCTCAGGTTGTTCGCGGCGCTGATTGAACGCTGGGTGCCGGACCACCCAACCGTGAATCAATGCGTGGTACTGCTGGTAGAGGATCTCCCAGGCGCGCTGGTCATCGTGTTCCGAAGCGCGGCGAAACAACTCGAAACAGAAACGCGGGTCGTGGGCAGCGCGCTGGAAGTACTTGGTGGTCTCGCGTTCGCATAGGACCGCCAGCGCGCCGGTGGAAAGTCGTCGAATCTGGTCCGTCTCGTGTTTGGCGGGCATGACCGTCGATGAATCCTGATTGGGAGTGCACTGGGGACCCGAATCGGTTCCATGCGCGAGAAACTGTGGGGGGGCTCAACCAGGTGTGATGGGTGAATCGCAGCGGCGGGGAACTTGCGGCTGCTGGGGAATCTACGGCGTTGAAGACAAACTGGGCATGATGAAAACGCGAATTCCCCCCTAGTCCGACAAAGGTAACACAACCAGAGCAAGCCAGTCAATGAAATCGGCCGGGAGTGGCCGATGCGCTGGCCGAGCTACGGACATGGCGTCGGTGGAATCACCAGTGACAGCTTCGACGGCACATAGGCCGGCTCCTCGGGGCCGCAGGGGGTGTTGCTGGGGTTCGGTGTCGGCGGCTTGGGGGTCTTGGTGAGAGTCGGGGTTGCCGTTGCACCGGGGCCCGGCGGGGGCTGCGGGGGTTGGGTTAAGTGAACGGTCGGTGTGTAGGTTGGCTCAGCAGTCAGCACCGGCAGACCAGGGGAGCCGGACTCGAAGCTGACCAGCAAGCCCGAGATCCAGCAGAACAGCGATCCGCTCGGATACTGGATCCACCACCAGTCTCCAAGCGGATCCACGCCGAAGGCCAGGGCGGCCTGACCCGCGGTCAAGTACCCCAATACGTTGTAGCCGGTGCCAGGCCCGGCACGACATGTCGCGTCATCCTCGATCGTGGCCCAGGTCGGACCGCTGGTCGAGGTCTGGGTGGGCGTGCTGCTGGGGAAGGGCGAGGGCGTTGTGGTGTCGGGTGGTCTTACAGTGGGGGTGTCGCTGACGGTGAGCGCCACCGGCAGAGGGGTTGGCGCAGGCCGGCTGATGGCACCCAATGCAAGGGCACTGCCGGTGCCGAGCGTTCCAAGCGCTACAAGTCCAATTGCGATCCAGGCCCAGGTGGGGAACGAGGGCAACCACTTCAGACCAGCAGTCCGGCGATCCGGCGCTGGGTTTACGGTGATCGGAGGCGCCGGATCGGCTGGTTCTCCGGTGAGGTCCGCAACCGCCGAAGCAAGTGCCGCTGCGGTCTGATACCGGTTGCCACGCGTCTTGTCGAGTGCCCGCTGCACGACCTGGTTGGCGGACGGCAGCAGCTCGGGATCCAGATCCCGCAGCGTGGGAACCGGATCCAGTACGTGCT
>CAZGCX010000131.1:0-7253 GCA_964524585.1 uncultured Anaerolineaceae bacterium | reverse complement strand
TACTCATTCGAGATGGCCAGAGTCAAGCCGGCGTATAATCCCGAATCGATGCAGCGTTCAGAACGGATCCAACGGCTCTCCGAGCTGATGCAGGCAGCCAACCTACACGCCTTGGCGCTGATTCCCGGAGCCAACCTACACTACTTGACCGGGCTGTCGTTCCATCTCATGGAGCGTCCGGTGATCGGCTTGTTTCGCCCTGACCAGACGCCACGCCTGGTGCTGCCTGAGTTGGAGCGTGCCAAGGCCGAGGCGGCTTCGGTCGAGCTGGAGCTGTTCAGCTACGACGAGTCCGAAGGCGCCAGCCTGAAAGCACTCCAATCCGCGACGGCCGGATTGGATCTGCCTCAGGTTGCGGTAGAGCCGCTTCGCATGCGGTACTACGAGCTGCACCTGCTTCAGCAGAGTTCGCCCGGATCCTCGATCGTTGCGGCGGACCGCGCCCTCAGTCTGCTGCGGCTGACCAAGGGCCCGACAGAGATCCAAGCCATGCAGCGAGCGGCTGAAATCGCCGAGCAGGCACTATCAGAAACCCTTCCGCTGATCCGAGCCGGAATGTCGGAGCGTGAGCTGGCCTCCGAATTGAGCCTGCAGTTGCTGCGGGCCGGCTCAGACCCTGAGACGCCCTTCAGTCCGATCGTTGCCAGCGGGCCGAATGCAGCCTTTCCGCACGCGGTGGCCTCAGATCGGGCGCTGGCGGCCGGCGAAACATTGCTGCTGGACTGGGGAGCGACCCACGGCGGATACATTTCCGATATCACCCGTACCTTCTCCATCGGACCGCTTGAAGCCGAGTTGGTCCGGGTGCACCAGATCGTGGTCGAGGCCAATACCGCCGGGCGCGCCGCCGTGCGGCCCGGCGCAACTTGTGGCCAGATTGACGCCGCTACCCGAGCGGTGATCGAGGCGGCGGGCTATGGTGAGTATTTCATTCACCGCACCGGGCACGGCATCGGCATGGAGCCGCACGAATTGCCGAATGTCCGGGCAGGCGAGGCCACAGAGTTGGTACCGGGGATGACCTTTACCGTCGAGCCGGGGATCTACCTACCGGGTCGTGGCGGAGTCCGGATCGAAGATGACATGGTCGTAACCGAGCAAGACGGTCTCAGCCTCACGCAGTACCCCCGCGAGCTGCAAATCATCGAGTGAAGACCCTGCTCGCCCGCGGCGAGCCGTTCTACTTCCCAGGCGGCCCGGCCGGCTGTCTGCTGGTGCATGGTTTTACCGGTGCGCCGGACGAGATGCGCTGGATGGGCGAGTACCTGGCGGAACACGGGTTTACTGTGCTGGGCATCCGATTGTTTGGTCACGCTACCCAGCCTGCCGACATGAACCGTGCCCGCTGGCGTGATTGGATGGCCAATGTTGAAGATGGCTTTCACCTGCTTTCCGGACACTGCCCGCGGGTGGTTGCTATGGGTTTTTCGCTGGGAGGGGCACTATCACTGCTGGCCGCCGGCCAGCTCCCATTGGCCGGGGTGGTTGTGATGGATACACCGGCTCGGATCCCCGACGCCCGAGTGCGGCGCCTGCGCCGGTTGATCCCGCTGCTCAGCAAGTTGATCCCATTCCTGAGCCACGAGTCGCTAGCTGGGCCCGAGCATCAGGCCGATTCCCACCTGCACTATTCGGTCTATCCGGTGCGGGCGACGGCTGAGTTGCACGATGCACTGGAGGCCATGCGACGCGGACTCGGCGCGGTGCGCGTGCCGACGCTGCTGATGTACGCCGCAAGCGGTCGCACGGCCGGCGAGGATGACGCGGACGCCATCTACCGCGGTCTGGGAACCGAGGACAAACAACTGGAGTGGATTGCCAACAGTGGCCACGTGATCCCGCGTGGCGCCGGCCGGATGGTCGCTTTTGAAGCGGCGGCCCGATTTGCCCGGAGGGTGACCAAGTGATCGGCGGCATGAACCAGATCCGACCGCGCGGCGAGCCGTTCTTGCTGCCTGGAACCAGTGGGGTCGGGTGCTTGTTGGTGCACGGGCTGTCCAGCACCCCGCAGGAGATGCGCGGCTTCGGCCGATTCTTGGCCGAACGCGGCCACAGCACTCTGGCGATCCGCCTTCCCGGTCACGCCACCCGACCCAGCGCCATGACCCGTTCCCGCTGGCCAGACTGGCTGGCAGCGGTGGAAGATGGTTACCACCTGCTGCAAGCGAGCTCACAGCAAGTCGTGCTGCTGGGGCTTTCGCTGGGCGGCGCACTGGCGCTGCTGGCCAGCCGCTCCTTGCCGGCGGCCGGCGTGGTGGCGATGTCGACGCCGTATGAAGTTCCTCCCCAGCCGCGGCTGCGCTTCCTGCGGCATCTGCTGCCGCCGCTGAAACTGCTCAGCCCGGTGCTGCGCTTTGTTCCGAAGCCTCCGCCACTGGATTACCAAGACCGGGATGCGGCCCGCCAGCATATGAGCTACGGCGTGATGCCGGTGCGCGGTGTGATCGAGATTGCAGAACTGCTGGGAGAGCTGCGGGCGCAGCTGCCAAACTTGCGGGTGCCGGTGTTGGTGATGCACTCCCGCGACGACGGCGGGGTCTCGCCGCAGAACGCCAGCGCCCTGTATGAGCGCCTGGGATCAGCTCAGAAAGAAATCAGGTGGATCGAGGGCAGTGGGCACGTGATGACGGTTGAGCCGGCCCGTCACCTGGTCTTTGCCCATGCGGCCCAGTTTATTGAGAAGCTAACGCGCCAACCGAGTTGGTCAGCCGACCTGCCTCAACCCGACTAGTCTTGCTCCTCGTCGCCATCGCGCTTGGTCCTGGCGATGAGTTCTTCGGCGATGTGCGGCGGCACGTTCTCGTAGTGGCTGAATTCCATAGTGAACACGCCGCGTCCGCCAGTCATTGAGCGCAGGTCTGAGGTGTAGCGCTGCACTTCTGCCAGCGGGACCTGGGCGGTGACTACGCTCTTGCCCCGCTCACTCTCCATGCCCTGCACTCTGGCTCTGCGAGTATTCAGATCGCCAAGCACATCCCCCATGTTGGATTCGGGTACCACGATCCGCAGATTGACGATCGGCTCCAGCATCACCGGGCCGGCGTCACGAACCGCCAGTTTGAAGGCCTCCCGGCCGGCAATTTCAAAGGCTACTGCCTTGGAGTCCACCGGATGCTCCTTGCCGTCGGTGACCGCCACCTTGACCTTTTCAACCGGATGTCCCGACAGCACCCCGCCCTTCATCACCGACTTGACGCCTTTCTCAATGGCCGGCATGTAGCTGGTGGAGATGGCGCCGCCAAACACCTCGTTCTTGAATTCGTAGTCATCGTCCGGCAGCGGCTCGACCCGCATGTGGACTTCGGCGAACTGCCCCGCGCCGCCGGTCTGCTTCTTATGGCGATAGGCCGAGGTGCCGACTTTAGTAATCGTCTCGCGGTACGGGACTTCCGGAGTTTCGGTATCCAAACCGACCTGGAATTTAGACTCAGCCTTGCGTATGGCCACGTCGATGTGTTGATCGCCCATCCCCTGCATGATGGTTTGGTTGGTGCTGGGTTCCTGATGCCAGGAGAGCGTGGGGTCTTCCTCGGAGAGCCGGGTCAGCACACTGCTGATCTTGGCTGAATCGGCCTGGGTCTTCGGATTTACCGCCACCGAGTACAGCGCGTTTGGATATTCCGGGGAGGAAACGATGATCGGGTGTCCTTTATCGGTCAGCGTGTCTCCGGTCTGGGTTTCAGCCAGTTTGGAAACGACACCGATGTCACCGGCATGCACATTTTTGACCGGCAGCTGTTCCTTGCCGAGCATGACGTGCAGCTGCCCCAGCCGCTCCTCTTCCCGGCTGCGCGGATTCCATGCCCGGCTATCGGAGCTCAAGGTGCCGGAGAACACCCGTAGGTAGGTCATGCGGCCAACGAACGGATCGGCAGTAGTCTTCCAGGCGTAGGCTGCCAGCGGGCCGGCATCCGAGTTCGCAAGCTGCTCTTCGGCGCCGCCGACCTTCGCCATGCGGGCCGGTGCGTTAAGTGGAGAAGGAATCAATTCCAGCGCCGCCTCCAGCAGCGGAATGACGCCGATCCCTTCGGTCCCGGCGGTCATGAACACCGGCACGAACGTGCCGGCCGCAACTGCCAGTCGGAATCCGCGCGAAATCTCACTGGCGCTGAGCTGTTCGCCTTCCAGGTACTTCTCCAGCAGCGCGTCGTCGCCTTCTGCCGCGGCCTCGATCAGCGCCACCCGGCGCTCTTCGGCTTCCGTCGCGTAGGCCTCCGGGATATCCTGCTCCGCCTTGCCTTCGGCCGGGCGCGCCTTCATCTTGAACAGATCGATGACGCCTTTGAAATCCTGTCTTTCGCCCAGCGCCAGCTGAACCGGAATGAACGTCGTATCCGGGGACAGCTCGCGCAGCGACTCAAGCACCTGCTTGAAATTGGCGTTCTCGCGGTCCATCTTGCTGATCACGACCAGCCGCGGCAGTTTGAACTCGTCGCAGTAGCCCCACATCACTTCGGTTCCGACTTCGACCCCGGCTACTGAGTCCACCACCAGGATCGCCCCCTCCGCCACCCACAGCGCGGAGATCGCCTCCCCGACGAAGTCCATGAATCCGGGCGTGTCCAGTAGATTGATCTTGTGGTCGGCAAATTCGACCGGAACCATCCCGGTAGACAGCGACTGCACCCGGCGAATCTCTTCCTCTTCGAAGTCGGATACGGTGTTGCCCTCTTCAACCTTGCCCATGCGGGTAAGCGCGCCGGTGTGATACAGGGCGGCCTCAGCCAGCGAGGTCTTGCCCCCGCCGCCGTGCGCGACCAGGGCAATGTTTCTCACATATTCGGTTGCGTATTCCTTCATCCAGTGAGCTCGAGTTCGGGTGGGTCAGGCATTGTAAAAGACCGGTATGTGGATGTCAACGAAGGGCGCGATGATACAATCCGCCTGTTGTCTCCGGGCCAGTACCTTAACCAGCACTCCTTCTCGATTGCGGCCGTCGCCTCCTTCGTCTTGCTGGCAGTGTGGTTGCTCCGTGACGGGATCAAATCCAGCGATTTGATCGCGCTTGGGGCGCTGGTGGCCGGCTTGGCGCTGGCTTATGCACTGTTCAATCCGGGCCCCAGCAGCGAAAGCTCCGCCGAACACGTGCTGGCGGGCATCGGGGCAGGCACCCCAGTGCTGCTCGAGTTCCAGAGCCCGTATTGAGGGGGCTGTATGGCAGCCAAGCCCATCGTGGATGGGATCGAACAGGAACACGGTGAGGCGCTCCGGGTCGTGCGCCTCAACATACAAGAAGCCGTCGCTCAAGTCGTCGCCGAACACTTTGACTATCAATTCACACCGACCTTCATCTTGTTTGATTCAAGCGGCAAAGAGCTGTTTCGGTCGGTGGGCTCCATCGACCCAGTACAGGTCCGCCAGGCGCTGTCCAGGAACTAGGCCAGCTTGAGCCGGGTCCTCTTCCTGTTTCTGGACGGAGTCGGCATTGGCCGCGACGATCCACAAATCAACCCGCTGGCAGCTGCTGACATGCCCGCTCTGCGCCGCGTGCTGGCCAACCGGCCGATGGTTGCTGGTGTGGCGCCCTTCCAGGGTGAGTACGCCACACTGGTGGAAGTGGATCCGGTCATGGGCGTGAGCGGCACGCCCCAGTCAGCCACCGGCCAAGCGGCGCTGCTCACCGGCAAGAACGTTCCACAGATCGTCGGCGAGCATTACGGCCCAAAGCCCAACCCGGCCGTGGCGGCGGTGGTCCGGGAGGACAACCTCTTCCGACAAGTGCTGGAACGCGGCGGTACGGCGGCGCTGCTCAACGGCTACCCTCCCCGCTATTTCGAGGCGATCCAGAGCGGGCAGCGCTTGTATTCATCGATCCCGCTGGCCGCCACCGCGGCTGGCCTGAAGCTGATGACCGAAGAGCAGCTTCGCAGCGGGATGGCCTTCTCGGCCGATTTCACCGGCGTCGGGTGGGCCGAGCAGCCCGGGTTCCCATCGGCGCCGATTCATGAACCGGAAGAAGCCGGTCGGCTGCTGGCGGCGGCGGCCGAGAGCTACGATCTCTCCTGGTTCGACTTCTGGCCCAGTGATTTCGCCGGCCACCGGGGCGATATGAGTCAGGCAGTGGCGCTGCTGGAGGGCCTGGACCAGGTCCTGGCGGGCTTGATCCAAGCCTGGGGGACTCGCTCAGACCTCATTGTGATCAGCTCCGACCACGGCAACCTGGAAGACCTTTCGAAGCGCGGTCATACGTTAAACCCGGTGCCGGCCCTGCTGATCGGACCGGATGAGTTGCGCCAGCGCTTTTCGGCTGAGCTCAAGTCGCTGGCCTCCTTTGCCCCGGCGATCATCGATTTGTTGTTCGGGTCCGCGAGCTAGGCCGGTGATTGATCCTGAGCGTTTGCGATCCGTCCTGCGTCTGTGGGCTTCTGGGGTCACCGTGGTGACCGCTCAGCACCAGGGCGTGCTACACGGCATGACGGTCAGCTCGTTCTCTTCGGTCTCGCTAGATGGCTCGTTGGTGGCAGTGAACATCGAACGCCGTACGCGCACCCACCGGCTGATCAGCGAGTCAGGCAGTTTTGCGATCTGCATCCTGCAGGCCGGCCAGCGGGACTTGGCACAGCGATTCGGCGGCGCATTGCCCGATCACGCCGATCGGTTCAGTGGGCTGGATTACTCACTGGGAGAGCTCGGCAATCCAATCCCGGCGGGTTGCCTGGCGGCAATGGAGTGCAAGATCGCCGCTGCCCACCCGGCTGAGACCCACACTGTGTTCCTAGGGGAAGTCTTCGCGGTCCAGTTCGCCGAGGCCGGCACGCCGCTACTGTATTTCAATCGAAAATACCGCCAGCTTTCGGAGGATTAGTCCGAGCGGCTCGATGGCCTAGAGCTGAAGGTGGCGTGCGACGTCGAGCACAAACACGGTCGCCCGACGCTGATCGCTCTGTTCGGGTGGATTGGCGCTGCTGCGAATCAGGTCGATCGCCTGATCGACTTTCTCATCATCCAGACCGACCAGCAAAGTGGAGTTCCCCCGCCGCAGGAAGGCGCCGGTGGAGGCGATACGGGTGGCGCGAAAGTCGGCGCTGACCAGGGCGTTCAACACCGGGTCTGCGTTTTGGTCGGACAGCACTACGATCAACATCTTCATGGTCAGAATGCCTCAAAGCGCTCAATTGGGAAGGTAAACACCGTGGCTCCGTGGACCTTGATCGGTTTGGGCTCTGGCAGTGGAACTGCCTCCGTGCCAGGCAGGGCAGACACGAACTGGGTCCGGTTTTGCGATGCATTGGCGATCGCGTCGACCGCCGCAT
>CAZGCX010000130.1:0-7268 GCA_964524585.1 uncultured Anaerolineaceae bacterium | reverse complement strand
CACGCCGATAACGGCCTGAGGCAAGTTGGCCCTAAGCCGCTGAAAGGAGGCTGGATCCCAATGCTCCAGCTCGACCAACTCGAAATCCTGGTCCAGGCGCAGCAATTGATCAACCTGCCCGAGCCCGACGCGGGGCGCGATCCCTGCCAATGGCCCGCTACCATCGAGCGCCTCGAGCGGGAGTAGTGCAAGAGTCTCGAGTTGCTCCGCAGCCATTCGGGCTGCCATGGCGAGCCGGCGATCCGGCGACCGGATTGGATCGAACAGGATTGGAATCGGCAGGCGGAGGCTCTCCGGGCCAGGGGCGACCATGGCTCCTTGCGCATCAAGCTCCAGACTGCGCGGTTTAGCACCGAGTTCGACGGCGGTTGAGATGAATTCGCGACCGTGGATTCCATCTCGGGTGGGCCGTACGATCTCCGACATATCGGTCCACATCGAATCCCACCCGATCCCGCCGAACCCACCGCCGTACCCTGCTCCCCGTACTGGCACCCGTCCGGTGGCGGCCTCGTACAGCACGGTGTCGACCTGGTCAGGGCTGAAGTAAGAGTCGCCGAGCTCCACCCGATCTGGATTTGGCAGGATCTGGACCACCTCCGGATACTGCACCGTGCAACGCAAGCAACCCACACAGTGCTGCTGGCGCGGAGCAAATCCGCCGAGCGGCCCGGAAAACACACCGTAGACACACGGCCGACTCAGCACCACTCCGAGGTCCCCGCGATACTCGATCAGCTCGCCCAGCAGCATCCGGGCGAGTCTGACCCGATTGACCCTGACTTGGAATCGGTCGGGATGGCCGGCGCGATTTGGCGCCGGAGCAGTTTGAATTCGATAGCGCTGGTAGCTCACCGGCCGCCACCCGGTGAGACAAAAAACAAGGCACGCAGGGCGTGCCTAGTGGAAATCCACATGACGCAACCCCTCCGATACGCTTCACGACCCTGATCGGGTCATGGCCACTCGCACTGCGCCTCTGTCGTGGTCGTCGCCGACCAGTTTTCGCGCCGAGCTTACTCGGAGGGAGAAGGGAGCCTGTGGCTGGCTCCGGAGGTATCCGCTGATCTCTCGATCTTCTCCCGGCATCGCCGGGATTAACCCCGCCGCGCGGCGGGGAACCTCCTCCTCGTTGTCTCGGCCTACTGGCCGAGACCCATACGCTAATCTCCCGCTATTCAGTTGTTAACCGCAGATTCTAGCTGACCCACGATGGGCCGTCAAGCGGCCGCTGCAAGCACCTCCACGTAGATCTGGCCCGCAATTTCCGCACCCAACACGCTCTCGCGCTGGCCTATCGACAGTTTGATTGGCCCACCAAACGGCGCGCGAGCCGCCACCTCGAATTCGGCGCGTGGCAGCAGTCCTTGCTCTGCAAGGTACTGCAGCTTGTCGGACTGGCGTACCCGCACCCGGCTGATCCGGCCCCGTGAGCCCTCCGCCAGGTCAGTGAGCGGTTGATCGTTGATCTGTGGCATGACCCCCTCTCGACTGGGGATAGGCTCGCCGTGTGGGCAGCGGTCTGGAAACCCAGCCTTCTCTTCCATGCGGTTCACGAACTGCTCGTTCCCGAGCTCGGCCAGCTGGTCCGCCAGATCATGCGCTTCGTGCCACCCGTAACCCATCACCCGAACCAGAAAGGCCTCCGACAACCGATGCGCCCGGATCTCATTGAGCGCCGCTCGCTCACCAGCCAATGTGAGCCGGACACCGTGATATGCCTGCCGTTCGACCAGCCCGTGTTTCTCCAGCTTGCCAAACATGCGCGCCGCAGCCGGTGGACTGATCTGCATCTCGGACGCCACTTGGGATGGCGAGACGTGGTCCTGATTGGCGCCCAGCCGATACAAGTTTCCCAGGTAGTGCGACATGGCGGAGGAGATTTCAGCGGACATGGATTGCAGGTTCGTTGACGATGGAGCAGCCCGGCGGGAATGCGACTGAGTTTACCATCAGCCCCCGGGACGCGGGCCGACCGCTCGAATTCGGACGATCGCGGCAGAACCTGGAGTCGGCGCAGCGAGCCGCGAGACGTGCAGCCCGACCACCCAGAGCGGCTCCCGGTCAGCGCACACGACCGGCCAGCGCTCACGCGCCGGCCACGGAATCTTCCGGTTGATGAACAGGTCTGAGAGCTTCTGACTCCCGCGCATCCCCCGGGGCTGGATGCGGTCGCCGGGACGAGGCGAGCGCACCGACAAGCTTGATCGACGGCTCCCGAAATCGAAGATTGCCTCGTAGCGCGTGCCGACCGAGTCTGGCGGCGAGTCGCCCACTTCCGATTCCAGCCGCCAGCCATCCAGTAATTCCAGCCGACCAGGTACGGACAATAAGTGGGGCCCCTTATTCGGCAGTTGCGGGAACGCGGGGAGACTGATTTGCGAATCTGGATTGCGAATGACCAGTTCGCCGTTCACCGCAATCACCTCCAATCCGCCGGCGATGGATCGGCGTTGGGGCCGGTCGTCGTCCAGGTCTAGATCGACTTGACGGAGCACTTCGAACCCAACGTCTCGAAGGTCCGGTCGGATCTGCAGGACAGCCCGCCGCAGCGCGGCACGTCGCAAGGCGACCGGCGCTTGGCGCAACTGCTCCAGGCTGAGGGCCAGCGCGCTCGGACCGGCCCGACGCGCCCAATCTGGCCAGCGCTGCTCGAGCAGTTCTTCCACCAGCGCAGCTTCACCAGCCATGACCTGCGCCGTGCGCACGAGGACCTGCTCGATTTTCGGGTTGTACTTGCGCAGCTCTGGCAACAGCTGCTGCCGTAGCCGGTTCCGGAAGAATCGGGGGTCGACGTTGCTCTCATCGATGATCGGCTCCAGTCCGCGTGCACTGCAGTGTGCCTGCGTTTCGGCATGGGTAAACTCCAACAGCGGCCGGAGCAGTGTAAGGCCCTCACCAGCGGCAACCCCTACCCACTCGCCCAGCCGGCTGGCAGGCCGCATCCCCCTCAAACCGTCGGGACCCGCTCCACGCAGCAAGTGCATCAACACGGTCTCGGCCTGGTCATCGGCGGTGTGGCCGACGGCAATCGCCGTGCTCTGATGGCTATGCGCAACTGACGCCAGGAAGCGATAGCGCGCCTTGCGGGCTGCCTCCTCGACAGAGCCTTGGGAGCCGGCCAGATCGGCCCGTCTCCCTTCGAAGGGTAGGTCCAGCTGCCGCGCAACCTTTTCGACCTGCTCGGCCGCCTGGCGGCTGCCTGGTCGCAGGCCGTGATCGAGGTGGGCTACCACGCAGTCGTAGCCCAGTTGCTGCAGGCAGTCCAGCAGACACAGGCTGTCGGCGCCGCCCGAAACGCCGACCACCACGGTCTGGCCTTCGCTCAACAGCGCTTGGTCGACAATCACCCGGCCCACTCTATTCGACAAATCCATCCTGTGCCCGATTATACTTTTCAGCGGTGTGAAGGCCGTTCGCCGAGGCGCGTCGGCAAGGTCCTTTACATAAGAAGCTGGCGCGGGCCTGCATGGTATAATGCCGCCCGCCCTCCAGCCGGCCCCTCGGAGGGGTCCACCATTGGCCTTCAACCCTCTCAACTGGCTACTCGGCCTCTTCTCGCTCGACATCGGGATCGATTTGGGAACCGCAAATACCCTGGTGCATGTGCGCGGCAAGGGGATTGTGCTGAACGAGCCTTCCTGGGTCGCCATCGAGAAGCGGTCCAAGCGTCCGCTCTTTATTGGGGCGGAGGCCAAGGAGATGGTTGGACGTACCCCGGCCAATGTGGTCGCACTGCGCCCGCTGCGCGACGGTGTGATCTCCGAATTCGACATCACTGAATCCATGCTGGAATACTTCATCGGCAAGGCGCACGAGCAGAGCATTGCGCCGGTCCCCCGCCCGCGGGTGGTGGTTGGGATACCCAGCGGAGCGACTGAAGTCGAAAAGCGAGCGGTGTTCGACGCCACCATGGCGGCCGGCGCCCGTGAAACCTATCTGATTGAGGAGCCCACTGCGGCCGCGCTGGGCGCCAATCTTCCGATCGGCGATATCGGCGGGTCGATGATTGTCGACATCGGCGGCGGAACCACGGAGGTGGCGGTTTTCTCGCTCGGCGGGATTGTGGTGTCCCGTTCGCTGCGCGTGGCCGGCGATGAGATGGACCAAGACATCATCGGCTTCGTCCGCAACAAGTACAACCTGCTCATTGGCGAGCGAATGGCCGAGCGGGTGAAATTGACGCTGGGTTCGGCCTTCCCAATTCCGGATGAGCAGACCATGACGATACGCGGCCGCAACCTGGTCAGCGGTCTACCGGAAGCGGTGGAAATCTCGTCGATCGAGGTGCGAGAGGCGCTGGCCGGTTCAGTGAAAATCATTCTGGACACACTGCGCGATGCCTTCGACGAGATCCCACCGGAGATCATCGCCGACTTAATGGAATCAGGCGTGTGTGTCGCTGGCGGAGGGTCTCAGCTCAAAGGCCTCACGGATCGTTTGTCGGAGGAGCTGCACATGAGGGTGTGGCAGGCCGACGACCCGATGACCTGCGTGGCCCGCGGCGCCGGCATGATCCTGGAAGATCTGGAGGTCAACCGTCAATTCCTGGTGAGTCCGGATCGAGTGCCGGCCTGAGCCGGACGGCAAACCCTCCGCGGGAATAGGCCGGTCGCTCCCCGATCACGCGGTTTCCCCTGATGTCCCAGATTTCATCAAAAAGCCTGTTGGCCGGAGCACTGATCGTGCTTGCCGCGGCGCTGTTCCTGCTCAACCTGGGAGGTTACCTGGCGCCGGCTCGGCAAGTGGTGCTGACCCCGCTATCCGCCGCGCAGCGATGGATCTCTGACCGCTATTTCACGGTTCGCGACTTGCTCGCGTCCCCGCGGGACGTGGCCACACTGCAGACCCGGATTGCGGAGCTGGAGGCCGAGAACGCTCAGCTCAAGGATCAAGTGATCGCTTTGCAGGAGCAGGCAGCAGAGGCCGAAGTGCTCGGCGCCCTGTTGAATTACGCCCGTGGCCGGCCAGAGAGCCGCTACCTGGCAACCAACGTGATTGGCCTGGACCCCAGCCCATTTATTCGGTCGATCAACCTGTCGGCAGGCACCGACGACGGCGTACTGTACGGAATGCCGGTGGTCACCGAAGATGGGTTGGTTGGCCGGGTGAATGAAGTCAGTGCCGAGCTGTCGAATGCGCAATTGCTCACCGACCCTGCGTTGTCGGTCAGCGTGCTACTGCAGGATTCGCGGGCTGACGGTGTTTTGGTAGCCCAACCGAACGGGGAGCTATGGGTCGATCTCATCGACCAGGACGCACAAGTTCAGGTTGGCGAACTGGTGCTGACTTCCGGGCTGGGCGGGAGTTTTCCGGCCGACGTCCCGATAGGTCGGGTATTGAGCGTGCGGCGCCGAGACTTTGAGCTTTTCCAGCAAGCGGTCATTGAGCCGGCGGTGGACTTCGACCAATTGGAGATTGTGCTTATCATTACCAATTTCGAACCGCTCGAACCGGCGATCGCCCCATGAACCGGCCCAGGCGCCAGTCGGGTTGGCCGGGCCGCCCTCCACAGCGGAGCTGCGGGCCGTGTCACTCGGCGGTAGGCCTCACGTACAGACTGCGGCAGGCAGCCGCACCAGGCAACTGGTAGACTGCCCATGACATACTTGGTCGGCATTCCGGTCATCGCGTTCCTGGTCGCCATGCAATCCAGTCTGGTCAGCCATTTGCGGCTGTTGGACGGGAGACCGGACCTGGTCTTGCTGGCGGTTGTCGGTTGGGCGCTTACCGGGCGCGGCCGAGAGGCGATGGTGCTGGGCTTCATGGGAGGTCTGTTGCTGGATTCGTACTCGCTGGTGCCATTGGGCTGGACTGCCTCCGTGCTGGTGGTGGTGGCAGTGTTAGTTTCCTATTCAGAAGGACGCTTCTGGGGCGTCAACCCGCTGATGCAGCTGGCGGCGGTGCTGGTCGCCAGTGTGCTATTCCACCTGGCTGGGATCTTGGTGGTGCTGCTGATGGGACGAGAGCTGGATCTGACGCTTGCCTTCAGTCGGGTAGTCCTGCCCAGCGCGTTTCTCAACCTGCTGCTGGCACTGCCGACTGCTCAGCTGGCGGATGCGCTGCGTAATTCACTCTTCCCTCCTCCGGTGACCGGCTAGTTGAACCAGCAAGAGAATCTTCCGACGGAGCGCGTGACCATTACCATCGCCGCCATGGCCGGGTTGGTGTTGATTTTCGTCGGGCGTCTGTTCGTGCTCCAAATCCTGCAAGGCGACTTCTACTCCACGCTGGCCGACGACAACCGTTTCGACCAGATTAGCGTTCCTGCCCCGCGCGGCGTGGTGTACGACACCAACGACTCGCTGCTGGTGCGCAACCTGCCGGCGTTCAACGTCTATGTCACGCCGGCGCTGTTGCCCGACTCGGATGCCGAGATCGAGGCCATCTACCAGCAGATCTCTGAGCTCACCGGGGTGCCGGTGTTTCAAGAGGGCCCACCGGCCGCCAGCTGTATTTCTGGCCGCGGCATTCAGCAGCTGGTGGAGGAAGGACTCACCATCCGCCCTTTCGACCCCTGGCCCGTAGCCTGCGATGTAGCTGAGCAAGTCGCCCGTGTGCTGCGACAGCGGCAGATCGACATGCCGGGGGTCAGCGTCGAAGCGGTACCGGTGCGGCAGTACCCGACTGGCGAGCTGACCTCGGCCATCATCGGCTACCTGGGCCCGATTCCGGCTTCAGAGGTCGACTTCTGGGAGGGACTGGGTTTCGTGACCGATCGGGACAAGGTCGGTTACGGCGGGATCGAGTATCAGTACCAGGATGTGCTGGCCGGAAAGAACGGCTTGAAACTGGTGGAGAAGGACGTGGCCGGTTCACAACTGCACGAGGTGGGGGAGGGGAATCCGGCCGAGCCAGGCTTCAGCTTGAAACTTACGATCGACACCCGGCTGCAGTCGATCGCGCAGAGCGCGCTCGAAAACCGCATGGAGTTCCTGAATCGTTTCGCCGGCGATGTGCGAACCACAATTGGCACTGTGATCGCCATGAATCCGCAGACCGGTGAGATTCTGGCAATGGTGACCATTCCCAGCTACCAGAACAATCTGCTGGCACGCTTCATTCCCCAGTACTACTTCAACCAGCTCAACCAGGACCTCTCGGCCGAAACGCTTGTCGGTGGTATCGCCGCGGGCTTCGCCGCGACGCTGGTGCCGGCATACTTCGGCCAGCGGTCCGGCTGGATGGGCATCGCCGCCGCGGGCGCCACCGTGCTGCTCGGCACCGTGCTTGTCGGGAAGTACGCAAGCGGCAAGGCCGCCATGGGC
>CAZGCX010000129.1:2869-7275 GCA_964524585.1 uncultured Anaerolineaceae bacterium | reverse complement strand
TACGCTGAAGCTGTTGACCTCCGCCGACTACGGTTCGATTGTGGCCGCACCGACCTTTGGCCTTCCAGAGTCTCTGGGCGGCGAACGCAACTGGGACTACCGCTACACCTGGATTCGTGACGCCAGTTTCACCATCTATGCGCTGATGCGTCTGGGTTGCCTGAACGAAGCGCGCAGTTTTATGAACTGGATCGAAGACCGGGTGATGGAGATGCATCCCGACCAACCGCTCCAGGTCATGTATCGAATCGACGGCGGGACCGAGTTGGCCGAGCAGATCCTTCCTCACCTCGAGGGCTACCAGGGCTCATCGCCGGTCCGGATCGGGAATGACGCCCACAAGCAGCTGCAGCTCGACATCTATGGCGAGCTCATGGACTCGGTCTACCTGTTCAACAAGTACGGCGATCCGATCTCACACGATCTGTGGGGCAATCTGGTTCGCCTGACGGACTGGGTAGTCGACAACTGGCGCCGACCGGATGATGGAATCTGGGAAGTTCGAGGTGGGCGAAAGGAGTTCGTTTATTCGCGCATGATGTCGTGGGTAGCGGTCGACCGGGCCATTCGTCTGTCTCTCAAACGGTCCTTCCCGGCACCGTTGGATTCGTGGTACGGGGCCAGGGACGCGATCTACCGTGACATCTTCACCAACTTCTGGGATCCAAAGCGGGCCACGTTTGTCCAGCATCTCGGAACCACCGCGGTCGACGCCGCTACCCTACTGATGCCTTTGGTGCGGTTCATCAGCCCAACCGACCCGCGCTGGCTGTCGACCCTGCGGGCCATCGAACAGGATCTGGTTGACGACTCGATGGTCTATCGCTACCGCACCGGTGGCTCGGCAGCGGCAGATGGCCTGCTGGGCGAGGAGGGGACCTTCGGAATCGCGACCTTCTGGTTCGTCGAAGCCATGGGTCGGACCGGCGATATCGACAAAGCCCGCTTCATCTTCGAGAAGACGCTGGGCTATGCCAATCACCTTGGGCTGTACGCCGAAGAGCTTGGGCCCCACGGCGAGCACCTCGGGAACACGCCCCAGGGCTTTACGCACCTGGCGCTGATCAGCGCTGCCTTCGACTTGGACCGGCGTTTGTCGCGTGCCGGCTGGAGCGGCTAGGTTCCCTCTTCCCAGGACGACAAGTAATGTGACTGTTCGGTCGTCAACTGGTCGATCTGGACTCCCATGCTGGCCAGCTTGAGTTCCGCAATCCGCCGGTCGATCTCTTCCGGGATGGTGTGTACCTGTTTGCCGAGCTCTCCGTGGTGCTGGGTCAGGTACTCCAACGAGAGCGCCTGATTGGCAAAGGAAAGATCCATCACGCTCGCCGGATGGCCTTCTGCCGCCGCCAAGTTGATCAGACGGCCTTCGCCGAGCAAATTGAGCTGACGACCGTCCGATAAGGTGTAGGCGTCCACATACTCTCGCGCCTTCCGCTTGTCGGTGGCCAGCTGCTCCAGTGCCTCAATGTTGATCTCGACGTTGAAGTGTCCCGAGTTTGCCAGGATTGCGCCGTCCTTCATTCGCTCGAAGTGATGGCGGTCCAGCACGTTCACGTCGCCGGTCAGAGTGCAAAAGATGTCGCCGACGGCAGCCGCTTCGTTCATCGGCATCACCCGGAACCCGTCCATCAGCGCTTCCAGCGCCGGCATCGGATCGATTTCGGTGACGATGACATTGGCTCCCATTCCTCGGGCTCGCATCGCCAATCCACGGCCGCACCACCCATAGCCGGCGACCACGAAGGTCTTGCCTGCCAGCAGGATGTTGGTGGCGCGTATGATCCCATCCAGAGTCGATTGACCGGTTCCGTAGCGGTTGTCGAAAAAGTGCTTGGTCATGGCGTCGTTGACTGCGATGATCGGATAGCCCAGTCGGCCTTGCTTCGCCATCGCCCGCAGCCGGATCACGCCGGTGGTAGTTTCCTCGGTGCCGCCGATCAGTTCATCGATCTGATCGGTCCGATCCTTGTGCAGCGAGCTGACCAGGTCCGCCCCGTCATCCATGGTTACCGTGGGCCGGTGGTCCAGGGCGGCATTGATGTGTTGGTAGTAGCGGTCGCGATCCTCGCCTTTGATCCCATAGACCGGAATCTCGTAGTGCGATACCAGCGAAGCCGCAACATCGTCCTGGGTGGAGAGCGGATTGGAGGCGCAAAGTACCGCGTCGGCCCCCCCGGCCTGAATAGTGCGCATCAAGTTGGCGGTCTCGGTGGTGATATGCAGGCAAGCCGAAACGCGCAGACCATCGAGCGGGCGCTCCTTGGCAAACCGCTCCCGGATCTCCGAGAGCACGGGCATCTCGTGATCGGCCCAACTGATTCGACGTCGCCCGCCCTCCGCCTGACTCGGATCCTTGATATCGAAGTCTTCACTCATTGCGTTTCTCGTTGTCTCCTCTCGACGATTGCCGCCCGGCCCTCGTAGAAGCCGCAATACGGCATGAATCCTAGCTTGTGATACAGCCGGAGCGCCGGCCGGTTGTCCATGGCGACATTCAGCACAATGGTCCGGAAGCCCAGTGACGACAGCTCGTTCAACAAGGCGAGCGTCGCTGCAGCCGCCAACCCCCGCTTGCGTTGATCCGGGCGGGTGGCGATGTTTCCCAACGCGGCCACCCCGAGCGGGCGGCAAGCGACGTGGGTGCCTGCCGCGCTGACCAGCTGGCCAGCGATACGAATGCCGAAGTACACGCCCAGGTCCAGCTGCTTATCCAAAAAGGCGTCCGGACCATCGTCCAGCGCCCGGTAGAACTCCTGCAACTCCTCCAGATCGTGCAAACCCAGCCGGACCGGCGCGAAGTCGAACTGCCGATCCGACGACGCGGGTGGCTTGAACCACATCCGCCACATCTTGGTCTGATCGCGGATCTGCATCCGGTTCGCCATGCGGGCGAAGTCGGTGGGCCGCAACGTGTACCAGTAGTCGCCGGGCGGGATTCGCTCCGACAGCATCTCGACCTCAGCCGGCTCACCGTGTGCGAAGAGCAACGGCGGCTGCAGCCCCGCAAAGATCATCAGCGTGCTCCGCTCGCCGGCGATCCAACGTGTCTGCCGGTCCCACGGTGGCCGCAGATCGGCCAGCGCGTAAGCAGTCCAAGCGCGGTCAGTCTCAAGCACCTCTTGGAGGCTCAGCTCAGCAGCGGTTTCAGGTCGCATTCCGATCCGAATTCGTTCTCGAAGCGCGCGGCGAACTCGATTGGCTGAAAGGCGTGCCCCTGCGGACCGACGCTCTCCAGGCAGTAGGTGGCAGCCAGTGCGCCGACCATGCAGCAGCACTCAAGCGGCAGTTGATGCAGGTACCCCTTCAGGAACCCACCCCGATAGGCATCGCCCACACCAGTCGGCTCGGCTGGGCCGGATGGCGGGACCGACGGGATATGATGCTGTTCTCCATTCAGGTAGAGCTCAGAGCCGCGCTCACCAAGCGTCACCACCGTGAAGCGCGGCATCGAAACGATGTCTTGCAGCGCCAGCCCAGTCTTGTCTCCGATGAGCGCCACCTCGTATTCATTGACAAATAGAGCCTCGCACCCCCGAATTCCGTCGGTTAACTCCTCCGACTGCAGGCGCAGGATCTGCTGGCTTGGATCATAGAAGTAGGGGATCTTCAATCTGGCGCATTCGCGTGCATAGGCAGTCATCGCCACCGGGTCGTTCGGTGAAATCAGCACCAACTCAGGTCGGCGCTCCAGCGCGGCGAAACTCAACTTGCGCGCGTCGGCCATTGCTCCGGTGTAAAAGGATGCAATCTGTGCATCGTCCTCGTCGGTGGTCACGAAGAAAGATGCCGTGAGCTCACCCGGAACGACCTGAATCAATGTAGTGTCCACCCCGGCCCGTTCCAGGAACTGACGGTATTCGGTGAAATCTTCGCCGACCGTCGCCAGGAGCTTCGGGCTCTCGCCGAGCAGGGCCAGGGTGTAAGCGACATTGGCGGCAACTCCGCCACGACGCCGGTCGAGGGTGTCCACCAAGAATGACAGACTGAGCGAATCCAGGTGGTCCGGGAGGATATGCTCCTTGAACCGGCCAGGAAACCGCATCAAGTAATCATAGGCCACCGAGCCAGTGAGGATGAGTTCCATCCGAAGGGAAGAATCCGCTACGGAGAGCGCTCGGCCGATCGGCAGGTTGGTCGTGCCGGGAGTGGGTTTCGCATCAATGCACTGCGTGTCCAAGACATAAAAAGGCGCTCTCATTCGAGAGCGCTGGCCAAGCCGCAGGGGAAGTCTAGCATGCGTATGGCGGGGCTGCAAGGAGTAATGATAAGATGCCGCCCATGTCAAGAGCCCTGCTGTATGCGGGTGCTGGGTTGATTCTGGCCGGGATTGCCTGCAGCGCGCCTTCGCTCGCCGCCCCCACGCTGACTGCCACGTCAACCGAGACGCCCACCCCCACCTTAAC
>CAZGCX010000129.1:0-2859 GCA_964524585.1 uncultured Anaerolineaceae bacterium | reverse complement strand
CGACCGCGACCCCGACCAGCACCCCGACCCCCTCCGCCGCCGACCTGATTCAGGATGGGCGCCGGGCGCTGCTCAATGGGGATTGGGAGCAAGCGATCGCGCAGTTCGACCAGGCGATTTCAGAGACTGATGATCCCCAGGCGGCCGGCGAGGCGCGCTTCGGTCACGGGCTGGCCCTGTTGTGGTCTGGAGACGTGGCCGGCGCGGAGCAGGTATTCTGGACATTCACCTCGGACTACCCGGCCAGCGGACAACCCCGGCTTGCGCAGGCGCGTCTGCTGCGCGGCGATACTGAGCTTCAGCTTGGCGACGCCCGGATCACGATCGAAGACTACCAGGCCTACCTGGATCTCCGACCAAACGTGATTGATTCCTATGTGGAAGAGTGGCTTGGCGATGCCTTGCTGATCGCCGGCCGACCGGCCGAGGCGCTGGAACACTATTCCAATGCGGTGGCCGACGATCGAGCCACAAGCCAGCTTCCGGTGATGGTCAAGGTTGGACGGGCATTGCTGGCGACCGACGCCTTCGAACAAGCGATCGCACAGTTCGACCTGGTGGCTTCGCTTACGGAGGATCACGGCACCAAAGCTTCGATGAATCTCCTGGCGGCGGAGGCCTATGACGAGCTTGGCGACTTGGAAGCGGCCCATGCCCGGCTGCTGGATTCGGTGGCGAATTATCCGACGGCGAACGATAGCTATGTCGGCCTGGTGCGGTTGGTCAACGAGGGAGCGACCGTCGATGAGTTTCAGCGCGGCCTGGTCGACTACTATGCCGGTGCCTATGAGCCGGCGATCGCCGCGTTCGATCGAATCGCGGCCTCGGCGCCGACCGCCCAAGCCTACTACTACCGCGGGTTGAGCCAACTGGCATTCGGGAACAGCCAGTTCGCGTTGGACGACTTCGACTTCGTGGTCGCCAACTATCCTGACGACCCAATCTGGGACGCGGCGGTGCTGGACAAGGCGCGTACCGAATGGGCCTACCTGGATCGCTACACGGCGGCCGTCGACACCTTTCTCATGCTGGCTGACTCTCGGCCCCAGTCGCCGCTTGCCAGCCAGGCGATGATGTCGGCCGGCAGGACCGCCGAGCGTATCAACGACCTGAACCGCGCGGCGCAGATCTGGCTGGATCTTGCGGCCCGATACCCGACCGACGCGCTGGCATCCGGGGCAGCCTTCCAGGCCGGGGTTGCCCTGTACCGGCGGGCTGACTATGCAGCCGCCCGGGAGGCCTTCGGAATCAGCGTACAGCTGACGTTGGAGCAACGACAACAATCCGCCACTCACCTTTGGATCGGGAAAGCCTTGCAGGCCCAGGGGCAGAGCGCAGAGGCGGCCGCCGAATGGAACCTCTCGGCCCAGGCCGACCCCAGCGGCTACTATTCCGAGCGCGCCCGAGAACTGCTGAATGGCCAGGATCCGTTCGAACGTTCGGGCAGCTTCAACTTCGACACAGACCTGGCGGCTGAACGGCAGGAAGCCGAGGACTGGATTCGTTCCACTTTCGGGGTGCAAACCGCCGGATCACTGGCTGAACTTGGCGCTGCTCTGGCCTCGGACACCAGACTAATTCGAGGCGATGAGTTGTGGCAGCTCGGGCGCTGGGAGCTTGCACGTCAGGAATTTGGAGCGCTGCGCAATGCGCTGGCCAACGATCCGGAAGGAACCTACCGGCTGATGCACCATTTGCTCGATTTGGGGTTGTACCGCGAGGCCATATTTGCCTCCCGCCAGATCCTAAACATGGCCGGGATGGACGATGCGGCGACGCTGCAGGCCCCGGTGTACTTCAACCGGGTCCGCTTCGGACCGTATTTTGGCGATCTGATCCTGCCAGCGGCCGCCGGCAACGGATTCGACGGCCTGTTCTTGCTCTCGGTCGTCCGTCAGGAGAGCCTGTTCGAAGGCTTCGCGATTTCCTCCGCCTCGGCGCGGGGCCTGATGCAAGTGATCCCTCCCACCGGGGAGTCGATCGCTGCGCAGCTTGGCTGGCCACCAGGCTACCAGGAATCCGACTTGTACCGCCCGATCGTGAGCGTGCGGTTCGGCACGTTTTATCTGGCGGCGCAGCGAGACCGATTTGATGGCGATCTGTACGCCGCGCTCGCGGCCTACAACGCCGGTCCGGGGAACTCGATCCTGTGGAAGGAATTGGCGCCTGAGGATCCGGATCTCTTCCTGGAGGTTATCCGACTGAACCAGCCGAAGATCTACATTCAAGTGATTTCGGAGGTTTACCACATCTACCAATCTCTCTACGGAGGGGGCTGATCCGCCTCCTGCGAGCGGCCGGTGCAGAGTGCCGCCAGCCGGCTGCGCCCCCACCGGGCACGCAAGCGTCGGCTTGCTGCGCATAGCCACAACCAGCCACGCCGCGGAACAGGGTGCTGCTGGTGTTGCGAAGCAGAGATCAGGGTGGTAAACTGAAGGGTCTTACGAATCTGGGAAGCGTGCCCTCGCAGCCCTTCTGACGTTTCGAGCACGGGTCGACTGACCCGACGAGCGTGGCTGCACTTCGGCGAATTGGTCGCGAATCCCTAGTTGACCAAAGCAGGGTAAGGTCGTCACCACCACTTAGCTTGGCACACATTCAAATCCACCCCCACGAAAGGGAGCGATATGGCAAGTAACGGCCGTAAGTCCTACTCGCGTATCCCCTACAGTTTCTCATTGCCGACCTTGATCGAGGTCCAGCTGGATTCCTTCAAATGGCTGATCGATGAAGGTCTGGCAGAGCTGTTTGACGAGGTCTCTCCGATCGAGTCCTACAACGGCGCGATGAAGCTGTATCTGCCGGGCAATGCGCCAGAGGCCAAGCAGTTTGGCTTGAAATACTGGTTTGAGGATCCGA
>CAZGCX010000128.1:0-7281 GCA_964524585.1 uncultured Anaerolineaceae bacterium | reverse complement strand
CTGCCCTTCGCCATCATTGCCGCGCTGATCCCGATCATCACCATGATGCTCACCGCCCAACGGCGCCGCCGCATCGCAATGCGGGTGATCAGCATCGTGCTCTCGCTGCTGGTGGTGCTCTCGCTGCTCTCCAAGGACGTCATCACCGCGGTCGCCGCACCGGACGCCTTCTACCTGCACGATACAGACACCGGCACTGGGCCCGCCTGGTACGACTCGGAATGGGCCTACCGGCGCAAGCTGACCATCGATAGCACCCAGGTATCCGGCAGCTCCGACTTCTCCTATTTCCCGGTGCTGGTCAGCATCAGCAATGCCACCCTGGCCGACACGGGCAATGGCGGGAACGTCGTCCAGTCCGACGGCGGCGACATCCTTTTCACCGATTCCAACGGCACCAAGTTGGATCACGAGATCGAGAGCTACGACAACGTCAATGGCATGCTGGTGGCCTGGGTCGAGGTACCGGTCCTCTCCTACAACACCGATACCGACCTGTACATCTATTACGGCAACAGCACCGACGGCTCCAACCAATGGAACATTCCAGGGACCTGGGATGAGGGCGGCGCGGACAACTTCCTAGAAGTCCTGCACTTAGACGAGCCTTCCGGCAACTACACCGACTCGACTTCCAATGCGTACGTCGGCACCCCGACCGGGTCTCTGGCGCAGGGTTCGACCGGCCAGATCGATGGAGCTGTCGAGTTTCAGGGCCCGTCGACCACTACGGTGATCTCGCTGGCCGACATGGACTTCGGCGCCAATGATCCTTTTACCCTCAGCGCCTGGTTCTATGTCGACACCGCCACCACCTGGGCCGGCATCGTGACCAAGAGTCGCGATGCCGATACCGACTGGATCGGACTATGGGTCAACGGGACCCAGTACCTCTTCGGCTGGGACTGGCAGGGCTCGCCCAGCAAGGGCGGCAACCTGGATGGCTCGACTATCTCGACCGGTACCTGGTACTACGGCGTGGCCACCTTCGATGGGACGGATCGGCGCCTGTACCTCAACGATCAACTGGATGCCGGGCCAAGTGCCGGCTACTACGACGGGATCACCAGCGTCGACTCCCGCATTGGCAATGATGGGACCGGCGGCACGGCCAATTCATTCGATGGCTTTATCGACGAAGTGCGGTTTGCCAGCGCAGTCCGCTCGCTGGACTGGATTAAGACCGAATACAACAACCAATCCGACCCCTCCAGCTTCTTCGATCCTATGGGCGGCCAGGAGACGCTGTCGGTCTCTCCATCCGGCAAGGTCATGGACACCCTGCTTGGCTCTGGCAGCGCCACTCTGACTTTTGACACCGGCGGGCAGAACGCCTACTGGTACAGCGATATCTCCTATCCCACTGGCCAGGACGATGCCTCCATTGCCGCTGGCGACTACACGCTGAACATGTACTTCAGCTCGCTCCCGGATGCTTCCGGCTGGTGGGACTCTAGCTACAACTACCGCCAGCCGCTGACGGTGAATGCGGCCACAGATGCGGTGCCGACCGACTACTCGATCGGGCTGACCATCGATCACGCCGCCCTGGTGTCGGCCGGAAGGTCGCTGGCCAACGGCGACGACCTCCGCATTGTGTTCTGGAACGGTTCCAGCTTCCAGGAGCTCGATCGCATGCTGGAACCCGGTTCCTCATGGAACAGCGCAACCACCACAGTTTGGTTTAAGACCCAGGCCGGCATTTCGGCTTCCGGCAGCGACAACAACTACGCCCTGTACTACGGGAACTCGTCGGCCTCCAGCCCCCCGGCCGCTCCGGCCAATGTCTTCTACTTCTACGACGGGTTCGAGTCGAACGACTTCAATGCCTGGGATAGCACCCCGACCGGAACCGCCGGTGACAGCATCGCTACTTCCAGTACCCAGGCCTACACGGGAAGCTACTCCGCACGCGCCGAGTCCGACACCACCTATCCGGCCCAAGCGATGGTGCTCAAGAACATCGCGGACGAGCCAGCACTTCACGCCACGGTTCACTACTACCTGGAATCCGGCTTTTCGACCGGTGACGATGAGACGGTGATCCAGTTCGCCGAGACCAAGGGCGGCTGGCAGAACCAGCTGGCCGGCACGATCGACTCGGACTTCTCGCTCTACGCATGGAACGCTGTGGCCGGCGAGGCCTATGGTTTTGGAGCCAGCTCGCCGTATATCACAACCGGCACCTGGCATACGCTCGAGATGGCGGCCGTGATTTCGGACACTGCGGGCGAAGCGCGGCTCTGGCTGGATGGCACGCTCGACGGTCCGGGCGAGGGCTCCAGCGTCGACCTCGGCACCGACACCATCGACATCTTCGCCGCCGGCATCTACTGGGCCAGCCCCGGAGACGAAGTCAATGTGCTGTACCTCGACGACGTCCAGCTCCGGCTCTGGGTGCCCGACGAGCCCAGCCCTTCGCTTGCGTCCGAGGAGACGGTCCCCTCGGTCGACATCACCGTCAGCGTCTATCACACCGCCACCGACGGCTCCAACCCGCAGGCGATCGTCACTTCCAGCAGCACCCGGATCACGGCCGGCACCGGCGACCCGTACGCATTGGACATCGGCACTGGCAGCCAGCAGACCTTCAGTCAGGCGGATCCGCAGCTGCTGCGAGTTGAGATCAACGTCGACGCGGTCAACTCTGGCGGCGCGTTCACGCTCGCCTATGACTCGGCCAGCGACTACACAAACTTGCAGACACCCAGCCTGGTCGTCCCAGACTTCACCCTGATTTTCGTCGTTCTGGCGGCCACCTTCCCGCTGCTGACTTTCGTGCTGACCGAACAGCGCCGTCGGCGTGCCGCCGCCCGGGTATTGAGCGTGGCGATCGCGGTGCTGGTGGCGCTGAGCGCTGCCTCCCGCGACGTATTGATGGCGGCGGCGGCGCCCGATTCGTTCTACTTGCACGACACCGCGACCAGCGGTGTGACACCGGCCGGCAAGACGATGGACATCACTGTCGGTGCGGGCGCGGCTGCTCTCACTTTCGACACCCTAGACCAGGACGCCTACTGGTACAGCGAACTCAGCTACCCCACCGGCACCGACGATTCGACCATCGCCGCCGGCAGCTACACCCTCAACATGAACCTGAGCTCACTGCCGGGCGCGGGCCTGCAGACCAAACTCGGCACCTTTGCCGCCAATTCGGGCACCGGCAACCAGATCGTCTCCGGCCTCAGCTTTCAGCCCAGGGCGGTGCTGTTCTGGATCACGGACCGCACCAGCACCGGAGCGGGTCCGGATGCCTTCTTCGGCAGAGGCTGGACCGACGGCGCCAACCAGGCTGCCGCTGCATCTGCCTGGCAGGACGGCAGTGACAACACCTGGGGCTCGATGGTCACCGACAAGGCCATCCTGCTGATCGACGAAACCGGCAGTGTCCTGGCCGACGCAGGCATCGTTTCGCTGAATAGCGACGGCTTCACCATCAATTGGTCGACCGCCGGCGGCTCGCGGCTGGTCACCTACCTGGCGCTGGGCGGCTCGGCGTTGACCAACGTTGAGGTCGGATCCATGGCGATCGACGGGTCCAACGCCACCGAGTCGGTCGGTGGCATGGGATTCCAGCCCGAGGGCGTCTTGTTCTTCGGTGCTCGCGACACCAACTTTGACTTCGGTGACACCCAGGAAGGTCAGGCCTTTGGCGTTGCGGCCTCGACCACCAGCCGGCATTCCAGCGGGAATCGGGAGCGAAACAACGGCGTGGGCAGCAGCGGCTACCGCGACGACGAAGTATTGGCTCCGGCCGACGACCTGACCACGCCTGAGGCGGAGTGGGACATCCAATCCTTCGACGCCGGTGGATTCACGCTGGCGCGCGACTTCGGAGTCGACGAGGGAGTTGTGCTCTCGTACATGGCGCTGGACGGGATCAACATCGCCGAAGGCATTCTCACACAGCCCACCTCCAGCGGCAGCCAATCGATCAGCTCGCTGAGCTTTAAACCGTCGGTGGTGCTGTTCGACGGCGGCGACAAGGAATCCGCAAGCGGCTACGAGTCGGAGCCCGAGCAGGTCTTCGGCGCGGCCTCCGCCTCAGACAGTGCCGCCATCTGGATCGGCCGCAACAGCACCGCAGCAGACACCGATCTTTCGACATTCGCGGCCATCCGCTCGCTCACCGCTGGAACGCCGTCACAGAACGCGCAGGCGCTGCTGACCTCGATGAACTCGAACGGCTTCACGCTCAACTGGACCAACGTCGACTCGACGCAGCGCAACGTCGGCTGGGTCGCGCTTGGCCCCGCCGATGCCTCGGTTGACCTTACGGTCAGCGTGCACCACACCGCCGCCGACGGCAGCAACCCGCAGCTCATCACCGAAACTTCGACCACCATCGACGCCGGCACCTCCACCACATTGGCGCTCGACCTCGGATCCGGCTCCCAGCAGACTTTCACTCAGGCCGACCCACAGCTGCTGCGGGTTCAGGTGCACGTCGATCAGATCAACGGCGGCGCCAGCTTCGTACTGGACTACGACTCGGCCGCCGATCCCAGCAATCTCGAGACCCCCAGCCTGGTGGTTCCCGATCCGTCGCTGATCTTCGGCGCCATGGCGGTGTTCCTCCCAATCGTTACATTCACGCTGACCAGCCATCGCCGGCGGCGGATGGCGATGCGGGTGATCAGCATAACCTTCAGCGTGCTGATGGTGCTCGGCATCCTGGGCCAGGACGTGATCACCGCGGTGGCTGCCCCGGACGTGTTCTACCTGCATGACAGCTCTCTCGGCGGCGGCACTGTAACCTACGTTGACACCCAATCCACTGCCGAGACGACTTCGACCTCCTACAGCCTTCCGTCGATCGCCGGCGGAACCGATCAGCTCTATCTGATTGCGGTCGCGATCTATAAGGATTCGGGCAGCAGCGCGACGGTCTCATCGATCTCTGGCACCAGCCTGAGCTGGAGCCTCCAGGTCGCGCAGTGCTCGGCGCGCATCAACAACCCGCGCATCGAGATCTGGCAGGCTTTCGGCTCACCAAGTTCGTTCTCTGCTACGGTGAACATCAGCGGCGGCGCAGTGCGGCGCTCATCGGCTGCGATCAGCAGCTACTCTGGCGCCGACCCGACCACGCCCACCGAAGGCGCTGATGGCTCCAACTACGATCCGGCGAACGCCTGTAGTGGGCCGTACAGCTCGGGTGACGACACCGATACCACCTCCCTCAGCCTGACTTCCAGCCAGGCCAATTCGGTACTGTACGTCGCGACCCAGCCCCGTACCCGGACCATCACCACGCCGGATCCCGACTATGCCGAACGGGCATTCGTCAGCAATTCAAGCAGTGGAGACGGTGCCAACCTCTACATTCACGATCGAACACTCGCTTCTGCAGGAACCGACTCGGCAGACCACACGCTGAACAGCGCTACGGACTGGGATATGGCCGGCCTGGTCATCAACCCCGCCAGCGGCGTCAGTCCAGCCGGCAAGACCTTCGACATGCTGGTTGGTTCGGCCGGCAGCACGCTGACCTTCGATACCGGCGGCCAGGACGCCTACTGGTACAGCGACGTCAGCTACCCCACCGGCGCCGGCGACTCGACGCTGGCAGCCGGCTCCTACAACCTCAACATGTACTTCAACAGTTTGCCTGGCGGGAGCGCCTGGTGGGACTCCTCTTACCAGTACCGCCAGCAGGTCACAGTGACCGCTGGTGCATCGAACCTTCCTTCCGGGTATTCGGTCAAGGTGCTGTTCGATCACCAGGACTTAGTCAGCAATGGCAAGTCATTGGGCTCTGGCGATGACATCCGGGTCCTGTACTGGGACGGCGGAAGCTGGGTCGAACTCGACCGGTTGCTCGATGACCAGTCAACCTGGAACTCGACCACGACCGAGATCTGGTTCCAAACCCAGGCAGCGATCAGCGCCACCGCCAGCGACACAGACTATTACATCTACTACGGCAACAGCAGCCCCGGTACGCCGCCGGCCGATTGGACCAACGTCTTCCTGTTCTACGACAATTTCAATGATGGCACGCTCGACACCGGCCTCTGGTACTGCGACAACGTCTGCACCGAGTCGGGCGGGACCCTGACGCTAGACCCGTTCACCACGCTGCGTGCGGATGCCGCCTATGCCATCGGCACCGACACCATCTGGGAGGGTCGCGTGCAGCTGGGGGGCGACGGGACTGAGCAGTACTACGACCTCTGGGCCGCCAGCACCAACACCGACTGGAGCGACGATGAGATCGACTTCTGGACTTCGTCGTCCCAGTCCTGGCGTGAAACTGGTAATGGTGGATCGAAGACCACTACCGAGTACTTCCCGTCTACCCCGACCTCGTTCCACCTGTATTCCTTCGCTCGAATTGGAACGAGCAGCGTCCGGTTCTTCTACGATGGCACGGAGCTGACGCCGGCTCACACGACCAACATCCCCAACGCGAATCTCCGAATCTACGTCAGCAACGACACCAGCTACACGTCGAACTACGATTTCGCTCGGGTTCGACAGTACGTCAGTTCAGAGCCGAGCGCATCCCCCGGCGCCGAAAGCGGTCAGCCATCGGTCACCATCACCGCCACGCTGTATCACACGGCCACTGACGGCTCGGATCCGCAGTTCATCGCCAGCTCCTCCAGCACCGTGATCGACGCCAATACGGCCGACCCGCTGGCATTGAGCCTGGGCTCAGGCTCACAGCAGACCTTCACTGCCGCCGATCCGCGGTTACTTCGGGTGCACATCACCGTTGACGCGGTCTCCGCCGGAGGAAGCTTCGATCTGGCTTACGACTCGGCTGCCGATCCCACCAACCTCGACACGCCCAGCCTGGTCGTTCCCGACATCTCGCTGATCTTCACCGTGCTGGCGGTTCTGATCCCGTTGCTGACCGCCACCCTCACCATGAAACGACGCACTGCGGTGCGCCTGGTGGGTGTGCTGAGCTCAGTCCTGGTGGCAATCGGTTTGCTAGCCAGCCAGGTGGCGCCGGTCACCGCCGCGCCGGATGTGTTCTACCTGCACGACACCACCGCCGGGACGGCAAACTGGTACGACCCGAACTGGGTCTACCGGATGCCGATCACCATCGACAGCGGCCAGGTCAGCGGTTCGACCGACTTGGACTACTTCCCGGTCTTGATCGACAGCACCGTCGCGCTGTGGGCCGATACCGGCAACGGCGGGCACGTCGAACAGGCCGATGGCGGCGACATCCTCTTTACCTTGGCAAACGGCACGACCAAGCTCGACCACGAGATCGAGAGCTATGACAATACTTCCGGCGCGCTGGTGGCCTGGGTGGAAGTGCCG
>CAZGCX010000127.1:0-7410 GCA_964524585.1 uncultured Anaerolineaceae bacterium | reverse complement strand
GGCCGGCGCATCGACAATCAGATCATCTTGGAGGAACCGCATGTCTCGCGCACCCATGCGCAGCTGCGGGTACGGGAAGGGCGCTTCGTGCTGTTTGATCTGGGGTCGACCGGGGGCACGCAGGTGAATGGCCGCAAGGTCAAGCAGCACATTCTGCGACCTGGCGATGTCATTACCATTGCCAAGCTGCGGCTGGTGTATGGCGAGGACCCCGGTGGCCCGCCGGATACTGCCACCGCATACACCCCTCCTTTTCCCCCGCGCCCGGCCGGGGATCAACGAACGGTCACAGGCGGCTGGGATAAGAACAAGGGGCAATGAGCCCCGAAGTTGTGCTGCTGGCGCTGCGATTGGCGCTGGCCCTGATACTGTATGCGTTTCTCGGAGCGGTCCTGGTCTACCTGCGGCGTGACGCGGTCGGTGCCGCCAGCTCACAAGAAATCGCTCCGGCCTCCCACCTTACCCTGCTGACCGATCCTACTCCCGGTCGCCATTACAGCCTGGTTGCGCTGAACTTGATCGGCCGGGCTCCCGACAACACCATTCAACTTGACGAGGTGACTGTTTCCTCTCATCACGCCCGCCTCTCGTTCCAGGGCGGCCAGTGGTGGCTGGAGGACCTTGGCTCGAAGAATGGGACCGGGTTGAACGAGCTCGACCTGACCGAGCCGGTCGTCGTGACCTACGGGGACCAGGTGCGGCTGGGGACCGTGCTGCTCGAGTTGAACAGCGGACCCGCCCCGATAGCATTGGCGGTCACTGGTCCGCTGCCGGACCAGCCCCCTGAAACCGAGCAAGCCGAGCCGCCGCAGTCCGCAAGCGGCAACCCATCATGACTGAGCAGGCTCCATTGGGTGTGATCGGCGGTTCGGGCCTATACGAGATGGACGGACTGCAGGTCGACGAGCGGCGTGAGGTCAGCACCCCATTTGGAGAACCGAGTGCGCCGATCGTCTTGGGCCGGCTCAACCAGACCCCGATCGCCTTTCTGGCGCGCCACGGGGTCGGCCACACGCTTTCGCCGAGCGAAGTCAACTATCGGGCCAACATCTTCGCCTTGAAGATCTTGGGGGTGGAACGAGTGGTGTCGATCAGCGCCTGCGGCTCGCTGCGGGAGGATTACGAACCGGGTCAGATCGTGATTCCGGATCAGTTGATGGACTTCACTCGCAGCCGTGCCAACTCCTTCTTCCAGGATGGGTTGGTGGCGCACGTCAGCGTCCCTAATCCGTTCTGCCCCGACCTTTCGGCGTGGCTGGAAGGAAGCGTGGCTGCGGCGGGTGGGACGGTTCACCATGGCGGAGCCTACGTCACGATCGAGGGACCGCGCTTCTCGACTCGGGCCGAGTCGAACACATTCCGATCCTGGGGCATGTCGATCATTGGCATGACCACTTCGCCGGAGGCCTTTCTGGCCCGCGAGGCAGAAATGTGCTACGCGGTCATGGCGCACGTGACCGATTACGACGTCTGGCATCGCTCAGAAGCGCCGGTGACGGTCGAGATGGTCGTCCGCACCCTGCGCGCCAACACGACGCTGGCTCAGAACTCGCTCATCGAATTGCTGACCCGGCTCACACCGGAGCGGCCCTGTACCTGCAAGGACGCCCTGCACGACGCACTCATCACCGACCGCGATCACATTGCTCCGCAAACGCTAAAGCGACTGAAACCGCTTGTTCAACGATATCTCGTCTGAGGCCGGCAGAGAGAAGACAGGCATGGGACCCATGCCCGGCCGAAGTTCCTGGGGGGCGGAAGCTCAGGCCGAGCTCGAATTGCGCGAACTGCGGCTGCTGCAGCTCGGCTTCGGCTTCATCCTGCTCGCTGCGCTGACGGTCTCGTTGGCCAAGCTGGCCGACGGCCAGGCGCTGGTGCCAAGCATTACGCACTGGGTCGTCATCCCGGCCTGGACCGGCGCGGCCTGGCTGATGCGGCGGGCGTTGAGCCGCTCGAATCCGGGCCGAGATCCGGTCTTGCTGCCGGTGATCCTGCTGCTCTGTGGGTGGGGGCAGATCATCGTCTGGCGTCTGACGCCCAACCTTGGCGCCCGACAGACGGCCTGGTTTCTGGTGGGGAGCTTGATCTTGGTGGAGCTGCTGCGAACCCCCTCCGACTTGAGCTGGCTGCGACGCTACCGCTACCTGTGGCTGCTGGGGGGCCTGGCGCTCACCGCCCTGACCCTGGTTTTCGGAACGAATCCTGCGGGTGGTGAGCCTCGATTGTGGTTGGGATGCTGCAACATCTACCTACAGCCCTCCGAACCGCTGCGCTTGCTGCTGATCGTATTCGTCGCTGCCTACCTCTCGGATCGCATGCTGGTGCGAAGGCTGGGTCCGGTCGGCCGAGATCTGCTGCCACTGGCGCTGGCGGCCGCAGTTGCGGGATTGCTGCTACTCGCCCAGCACGATCTAGGGACGGCGGTGCTGTTTCTCACGCTGCTGGCGGTCATGCTCTACCTGGCGTTCGGGCATTGGCTGGTGTTGGTGGCCGCCGGCGGAATGGTGCTCATTGGCGGTGTCGTCGGTTATTTGACCCTGGACCTGGTCCAGTCCCGGCTGGACGCCTGGCTGAATCCCTGGGGGGACCCGACTGGAGCCGGGTATCAGTTGGTGCAGTCTGTGATCGCCATTGCCAGCGGCGGGTTGTTGGGCTCCGGTCCCGGTCTGGGGTCGCCCAGCGCAGTCCCGGTTGTGCAATCCGATTTTGTCTTTTCGGCGGTAGCCGAAGAGTGGGGCATGATCGGAGCGATTGCGCTGCTGATCCTGTTTGCGGTGCTGGTCGGCCGAGGCTTGCGGCTGGCAGCGCACGCTCGCGACCCGTTCGCTGTGCTGCTGGCGGGCGGGATCTCGTCAGCGCTGGCGCTGCAGGTGTTGCTGATTGTCGCCGGCGTCACCCGGTTGCTCCCCATCACCGGGGTCACGCTTCCCCTGATCTCATACGGTGGGTCATCGTTGGTGACCAATCTGATCGGGTTGGGCTTGCTGATGCTGCTCTCCCGCCATCACACGCGGGCCCCGAACAGGTTTTCCGTTCCAATCATGACCACCCACAGTGTGCTCGGCTTGGGGTGGGCGGCTTGCGCCCTGGTGCTCGGCTGGTGGAGTATCGTCCGGGCTCCGGCGCTCACCAGCCGCACCGACAACCCGCGGCGCGCCATCGGAAGCCTTGAGTCCCGCCGGGGCCAGATTCTGGATCGATCGGGTTTGGTCCTGGCCAGCACCGAAGGGCAATCGGGCAGCTTCGCCCGCAGCTACCGGGTGGCAGAAGCCGCCCCAATCACTGGCTACGATTCGTCAGTCTACGGCCAAACCGGGATCGAGCACTCAATGGATGCGGTCTTGCGTGGCGAGAGTGGGCCGGAGCAGCTCAGCATCTGGTGGCATGAGCTGCTCTACGGAGTGCCGCCTGAGGGATCAAATCTACGGTTGACCGTCGACACCGGCCTTCAACGAGCGGCGGCCGCCGAACTGATTGACCATGCCGGTGCGGCGATTGTTCTAGACCCAGTCTCCGGGGAGATCCTGGCGATGGCCTCCGCACCCAGTTTCGATCCGAACCAGCTCGACCAGCAATGGTCGGACCTGCTGCAACGGCAAGACGCCCCGCTCTTGAACCGTGCAACCCAGGGCTACTATCAACCCGGCATGGTGCTGGCTCCACTGCTGTTCGCCTGGGAGGTCTCAGATCGCGGACTCGACCCCAATCTGCCGCCTCCGGCATTTGACGAACCAATTGAGCTGCTGGGCCGTCAATTCGGATGCCAGCAGCCGGTATCGCCGTCACTGGAGCCAAGCTGGGAAGCTGCGCTGCGGTACGCTTGCGCGGCGCCATTTGCGGCTCTGGGGGAGCAATTGGGAGTGGATGGCCTGCAATCAGTGCTGGAACGTTATGGCCTGACAGAAGCGCCACAGATCCGGCTTGCATTCGGGACCCCGCCGGAGCCCTTGGTCCCCGCCGAATTTGAACAGCTGCTGCACGTGGGCGCCGCCATTGGCCAAGGCCAACTGACGGTGACGCCGCTCCAGGTGGCGCGCGCATATGCGGTTCTGGCGGCTGCTGGCGCGCGTCCCGGACTTCGGCTGGTCGAGGCGATCCAGGCCCCGGGCCGGGAGTGGCAGGCGGTCGCCCCGCTCGAATTGCAGCAAACCGTGATTTCGCCGACCGCGGCCCAGGTGACCCTGGATGCACTGCTTGAGTACCGGGGGGGGTTCTTTGGCTACGATGCGACCGGAATCGGTGGTGCAAACACTGCCAGTTGGTTTGTTGGGATCCAGCAATCGGAGCGGGTGGTCGTGGTGGTTCTGGAGCAGGGCAGCGTGGTGACCGCTCGCGAGGTCGGACTTTCGCTACTGCGCGAGCCTTGACCTGCCCTCAACCGGCGGCTAGAATGGTTCCCGTTCGCCTTTGCTTGGGGCCACGGCCCCGAACCCGGGCTATGACGACCCGGTAGACGCCAGCAAAGTGGAGACTCAGCACCTCCGGGGATCTACAGCCTCGGAGGTTTTCATGGGGAATAGGACATGGTTCGTATCCGATTGCGCCGGGTTGGCGCCCGGAATCAACCCAGCTTTCGCATTGTAGCCGCCGATCGGGAAAGCCCGCGTGATGGGCGCTTCCTGGAGGTGCTCGGCTTTTACAATCCGCGCACAGAACCCTCGACGATTCAAATCGACGAAGCACGCTTATTTCATTGGATGCAGCACGGCGCACAACCTTCCGAATCGGTCGTGCAGACCCTGCATGGGATCGGCACCTGGGAGCGCTGGGAGCGCTTCAAAGTCGGGGAGGCGATGGAGGTGCTGGCCGAAGAGGCACAGGCAGCCATTCCGGAGGTCGATCCCCGGACTCGACGCGACGAATTCATGGGAACCCCGTCGAAGAAGAAGAAGCGAAAGCCGAAAGAGCCCACGGCCGAGGCTGCTCCGGCACAGACCGGCGCCAAAGCCGAGCCCCCCGAAGAGCCGATGGCAGACGACGAGGCTGAGGCCGCCGAAGGTGCGGTGGCTGATGAGGCCGCCGAAGCTGCGATGGCTGACAAGTCCGCCGAGTCGTCCGAAGCAGCCGAAACAGCCGGGGATGAGGGATGAAGGAACTCATCGAGTACATCGCCAAGTCGTTGGTCGACGATCCGACCGAGGTCGAAGTCAGCGAGCGCCGATCCGCGCGTGAAGTGCGCATACAGCTCACGGTTGCCGAGGAAGACATGGGCAGGGTCATCGGCCGAGGAGGCCGTGTCGCAAATGCCATGCGCGCTCTTCTGCGGGTGCCGGCCTCCAAGAACGAATTGCGCAGCTACCTCGATATCGAGTAAGTCCACACATGGCTGACCGCCGGACCCAGTCGCGGCCAGATTCCCCCCAACAACCCGATCCAGAGCAGCCAGGGCCCAGTTCGGGAGAGCTTCCGCCGTTCCTGGTGGTTGGCCAGGTCGTCCGTCCTCATGGGGTGCGCGGCGACCTGCTGGTGTTGGCCAGTTCCGAGACTTTCCGTTCGATACAGCCTGAGGGAGAGCTCTACCTCGGGGAGAATCCCACGCCGTGGGTGGTCGATTCACTACGGCCGCATCAAGGACGCTACATTGTGCACCTGCTGGGCTGTGACGACCGCTCAGCGGCGGAGGAACTCCGCGGATTAGAAGTGCGACTCGCTTTGGAAGGCACACAGCCACTGCCGGCTGGGACCTACTACCGCTGGCAGATCCTGGAGCTGCAGGTGATAGACCAGGCTGGAGTGCCTCTGGGCACCGTGTCTGAGATCATCGAGACCGGCGCCAAAGACGTCTCCGTGATTCAGCGGACCGATCAGCGCGACCTGCTGCTTCCGGCTATCGAATCTGTGATTCTGAAGGTCGATTTGGAGGGCGGACGGCTGATCGTGAACGTGCCAGAGGGGCTGGATTCCCCCGCCTGACCCCCAAACTTGCTCGGCCTATACCGTCATGGTAGACTGTGCCGATTGCCCGGGTGAGCGATGGTAGAGAAGACGCGGACCGACCACATGGTCGATCGTCTGCGGGATTTGCAGGGCAGAACCCCAGACATCGAAGCTTCAGCGGTCGTCAGTGTGGACGGCCTGATCATGGCATCCTCACTTCCGGCAGGGGTGGAGGAAGATCGGGTTTCCGCCATGTCGGCTGCCATGCTCAGCCTGGGCGAGCGAATTGCCACCGAACTGGGGCGCGGCTTTC
Source organism: uncultured Anaerolineaceae bacterium (assembly GCA_964524585.1). GTDB lineage: Bacteria > Chloroflexota > Anaerolineae > Anaerolineales > E44-bin32 > JADFRG01. The sequence continues at coordinate 1,220 of CAZGCX010000127.1, read as the reverse complement.
TAGACGAGGTCTACATTCACGGCGATGATGGTTACGTGCTGCTGATGGCCTCCGGTCACGAAGCGGTGCTCACCGTCCTAGCCCGACAGAAGGCTAGGCTGGGGCTGGTGCTGCTGGAAATGCGACGTGCAGTCGGTGATCTGGAGGAACTTGTCGGATGAGGGTTGGGCGACCAATATCCGATGTAGCGTGACCAAGTCGGCGGGGAGGCGCCTGGGAAACCAGCCTCCCCGCCGCCCTTTATGGCGGAGGTGAGGATGGCTGAGCAAACCAAGTATGTCTTCGTAACCGGCGGTGTGGTCAGCACAGTGGGCAAGGGCGTGACCACCGCCGCCATCGGCAAGCTGCTCAAGGAGCGCGGTCTCAAAGTCGCGATCCAGAAGCTCGACCCCTACATCAACGTCGATCCGGGGACCATGAGCCCCTACCAGCACGGAGAGGTGTTCGTCCTGGCGGATGGATCTGAGACCGATCTGGACCTGGGGCATTATGAGCGATTCACCGATACCAGTTTGAGCGGGGTCTGCAACATGACCACGGGCCAGATCTATTCCAACGTGATCACCAAGGAGCGCCGAGGCGACTTCTTGGGCGGCACGATCCAGGTCATTCCACACATCACCAACGAGATCAAAGCCAGCATACGGGAGGTGCACGAAGTCACCGGTGCTGAGGTGGTGCTGGCGGAGGTCGGCGGGACGGTCGGCGATATTGAGTCGCTGCCCTTCTTGGAGGCGCTGCGCCAGATGCGGTCGGAAGTCGGGCGCGACAACGTGCTCTTTGTGCACGTGACCTGGCTGCCGTACATCGGCGCCACCGGGGAACTCAAAACCAAGCCCACTCAGCACTCGGTGCGGGAGCTGCGCTCAATCGGCATTTCGCCGGACGTCATCGTGGCCCGCTCCGACCACCCGGTTGGGGAGAGCATCCGCGAGAAGATCGGCCAGTTCTGCGACGTCGAACCTCGATCCGTGATCCCGGTCACGACGACCGACAGCCTCTATGAGGTTCCGCTACTGTTGGAAGCCGAGAGCCTGGGGGGCACAATCGTGAAGCGGCTCGGTCTCGAATCCGCCACCGATCCCGATTGGTCAGAGTGGGAGCATTTGGTGGCGCTGGAACGGGAGCGACGGCCCAAGGTGCGTGTGGCCCTGGTCGGGAAGTACGTCGAGCTGCAAGACGCCTATATGAGTGTCCGGGAGGCCGTGCGACACGCTTCG
>CAZGCX010000126.1:0-7423 GCA_964524585.1 uncultured Anaerolineaceae bacterium | reverse complement strand
ACTGTAGTTCTTCCAGAACCTCCATCTCGGAGATCCGCTCTGGAAGTTCGAGTTCCGGGAAGCGAAACTCGCTTGGCACATCTTGATAGAGCGCGCCGATCGAGTCGACCCCGATGGCGGCCAACATCTGCCGCCGTTCGGCCTCGGTGTGCGGGATGTAGCTCATGAGTGGCTCCGCTGCTCGATGTGCTTTTGATAGGCAGTGCTGTCCATCATCCCCTCCCGCTCGGAGGCATCGCTCATGGATACTTTGATCATCCAGGCCTCGCCGTAGGGATCGCTGTTGACCTGTTCTGGTTGTTCAGCCAGCGCCTGGTTCACCTCGGCCACTTCGCCGCTTACCGGGGAGTAAATATCGGCGGCAGCCTTGACCGACTCGAGGATGGCAATTGGATCGCCTTCGGCGACCGCGTCGCCGACCGCAACCGTGACTTCGAAATACACGATGTCCGATAGCTGGTCCTGAGCGTAGTCGGTGACCCCGATGACGCCTTCGGCGCTGACCCACTCATCGGTCTCGGCGTATCTCAACTCGGTAGGAATATCCACATTGACCTCCTGATCGGTCGCAAAGAAAAAGGACACACATCCGATTTGGTGTGTGCCCTCTGTCGATGACCTGAGAGATTCATCCCGGAACGGGACTTGCCCCGTCGGTGCGGCGCGCGCTTTCCAGAGGTGCGGCCAGCCGGGGTCCTTTTTACCTGAGAGTTTCGGTCGGCCAATCCACCCTCGGCCGCGCTTGCCCCTTCGGTGCCCGTCGTGGGTCTCTTCCCCGGCTGTGTATTTGCTTCATTCTATGGAGGCAAACTGGGCAAGTCAAGCGCAGTCTCACCTGGCAGCCAGAGAGTAGTCTCCCATCTTGCCGTCTCGCTTCCTTGATATCATTCTGGCAATTGAGCTCGGCCGGCTGCGGCCGCAGGCGTGCGACAAACTCAATATGCCCGACACATTCACTCTGATCACCGGCGCGCTTGGCGAAATCGGCCTGGCGCTGCTGCACGCGTTGGGAAAGCGCAGCCCAGACCGGCTGATCGCATTGGACCGTCGGGCGCCCGATCCTGGACTGGTCCCGCTGTATCACGAGTTTGTCCAGGGCGACGTGTTGGACCAGGATCTGCTGAACCGCCTGGGCGAGCGCTACCAGATTGGGCGGATTTACCATCTGGCTTCGATCCTTTCGACCCGCGCCGAGCACGATCCGGTGACTGCCCACCGGGTGAACGTGGACGGCACGTTGAACCTGCTGCAACTTGCACTGGCCCAGACCGAACGACACGCTGGGCCAGTGGTCTTTTTGTTCCCCAGCAGCATCGCGGTCTACGGCCTGCGCGACTTGGAAGCCAAGCGCAGCGCCGGTCCGGCGGATGAAACTGTACGTTGCACACCCGCGACCATCTACGGCGCCAGCAAATTGCACTGCGAACATCTGGGCCGGTACTTCGATCGGCGCAGCCGGGGGTCCGGATCGCGTGGCCGGCTGGACTTTCGCGCAGTGCGGCTTCCTGGCCTGATCAGCGCCCACACCATTCCGACTGGCGGCACCAGCGACTACGGACCAGAGATGCTGCATGCGGCCGCTGCCGGCAAGCCCTACAATTGCTTCGTTCGAGCCGACACCCGCCTGGCCTTCATGGCAATGCCGGATGCGGTCAGAGCGTTGTTGGAGCTGGTTGAAGCGCCTGCGGTGCCGCACTCGATCTACAATGTGACCAGCTTCAGCCCGAGCGCTGAGGAGATCTACCAACTGATTCGAGAATTCTTCCCGGCGGCGGTGGTCGAATTCGAACCAGACGCTGCTCGACAGGCGATCGTCGACAGCTGGCCAGCGGAATTAGACGATCGTGCCGCGCGCCGGGACTGGGGCTGGCAGCCGCAGTACGACTTTCGGTCCGCCTTCGCCGATTACCTGATCCCGGTCATCGAGCATCGGTACCGGGTCGGACCGTAGCGCTCCAGACCGCTTTATCAGGTGGGGGCACACAGCGGCTGGGCCAGCTGGTGCATCATGGGTTCGGAGTAATCCGAGAACATATGTGATTCTTTCGCAGCTTCAATGACACATCTCACTTGGCACCGCTCCGCCTTCTCGACTAGGTTGTCCATATTGCGGAGGAGGCGCACGACTCAGCCAATACCTCTGCAGGTTGCCCTAGTCGCCCACCAGCAAATGTGATGAGAGGAGGTGTCCGCGCCGATTTGGATTCTCCTGGTTTGATTGAGATGAGTGGGATTCGCTCCTTCTGAGGAGGGATATGGATGTCTAAGAAACAACTGGGCTTCATCCTGTTGATCGCTGTGGCTCTGGGTGCTTGTGCCCCTGCGGGACCCGCCACCATCAAGATCGGCGTCAATGCGCCATTGACTGGTGACATCCCCAAGGAGGGCGAGCAGACCAAGTTTGCAGCCGAGATGTGGCTTGAAGACAACAACAGCGAGATCACAGTTGGTGGCACAACGTACACGGTCGAGTTGGTGATCGAAGACAACGAATCCAAGGCCGAATCGGCTGCGGCTGTGAATACCAAACTGATCACGCAAGACGACGTACTGGTGATCGTTGGCCCGCAGTCCTCTAAGCAGGCCGTCCCGGCCGGCGGCGTGGCCAACGATAACTCGACACCGATGATCAGCCCGTGGTCAACCAATCCGAACACCACGCTTGATCGCCCGTGGGTCTTCCGGGTTCCGTTCCTGGATCCGTTCCAGGGTCCGGTGGTCGCCAACTTCGTGTCTGATGAGTTCGCCTTCACCAAGGCGGGCGTGCTCTATGATGTCGCCAGCGACTATCCAAAGGGCTTGGCCGACAATTTCCGAGAAGGTTGGGAGAACCTCGGATTGGACGTGGTGGCCTTTGAGAGTTTCACGAACGGCGACACGGACTTCAGTGCGCAGCTCACCAATATCATGAACGCTGGAGCTGAGTTCATCTTCACGCCTCAGTACTACAACGAGGTGGGGTTGATCGTTCAGCAGGCGCACGAGCTCGGATGGAATGCGCCGATCGTCGGCAGCGACAGCTGGGGATCGCCCGACACAGTTGAGTTGTGCGGGCCGGACTGCTACGGCCTGTTCTTCAGCACACACTACGCGGCCGAGGGTGCAACCGGCGCCACGAAGCAGTTCATCGACGAATACAACGCCAAGTACGGGTACGTTCCGGCAGATGTCGGTGCACTGACTTGGGACGCGTTCAACATCGTGAAGCAGGCCATTCAGGACTGCGGTGAGATCACCGGCGATCTTGCAGTCGACCGCAAGTGCGTTCGCGACGCAATGGCGAACATCAAGGACTTCGCGGGTATCACCGGCAACATGACCTTCACCGAACAGGGTGACCCCATCAAGTGCGCGGTGATCGTCAAGATCACCGATGAGGGCGCGTTCAGCTTCTACAAACAAGTGTGCCCGTAGCGGACGGGTCATCACCTAGTATGCTCCGCTCAGGATCGCATACAGGCCAAGGTTGGAGGGGCGGGCCCGGGCTAGTTGCCCTGGACCCGCCCCGATTCTGGTAGGGCGTCATGGAGTTCTTCTTCCAGCAATTGGTGAACGCCCTGCAGCTCGGTAGTTTCTATGCCTTGATCGCCCTGGGCTACTCCATGGTCTACGGCGTGCTGTTGCTGTTCAACTTCGCCCACGGCGATATCTTCATGGTCGGCGCCTACATCGGTTTCTTCGTCTCAAGCGGGTTGCTGGCACTGGGACTGCTGGAGGTCGTTCCGCTGCCCACCAGCGTGATCTTGGCGGCGGTGTTGGTGCTGACCATCATCATCGCGATGTTCCTCAATGCCCTGGTCGGCATGCTCGTGGAGCGAATCGGGTACCGCCCCCTGCGCGAAGCCCCGCGTGCCTCGGCCGCCATCACCGGCTTGATGATCGGCATCATTTTGGAAACCGGCAATCTGGCGATCTTCGGTGCCACCCGCCTCAGCTTCCCGGCGCTGATTGAGAGCGCGACCTTCGAACTGGGTGGCGTGAGCATCACGAACAAGAAGATCTTGATCGTGTTGTTGTCCGTGCTGCTGATGCTCGCCCTGAACGCCTTCGTTCGGAATACCAAGTGGGGAATGGCCATGCGAGCTATGGCCTATGACTATGTGGTCGTTCCTTTGATGGGAGTGCCGATCAATCGGATCGCGTTGCTGACCTTCGCCCTCGGATCGGCGTTGGCGGCCGCGGCCGGGATCTTCTTCGGGATTGCATATCCGGTGCTTGACCCTTACATGGGGATTCGCCTTGGTTGGAAAGCGTTTGTGGCTGCCATCCTCGGCGGCCGCGGGTCGATCCTGGGGGCGGGCTTGGCTGGCTTTTTGCTTGGATTCCTGGAGATCTTCGTGGCAGCCATCTTCCCATCCACCATGCGTGATCTAATCGCCTTTGGCATCATCATCATCATCCTGAGCTTCCGTCCGCACGGCTTCTTTGGCGAACCGTACAGCGCGCAACTCCGACTCTAGGCGCAAGCAGCAGATGGAAACCATACTTCCGGTGCGACAGAGTCGGCTCAGTCAGCTGCGGCACACTCTGGTCTCCATTCTCAACAATCTCTGGCGGCCTTTTCGACTCACTCCCCTGCTAGGCTGGCTCGTTGGTGCGCTCCTGGCGGTCGCGATCGAGCAGCTGGCCGGAAACGGCCTCGCACGCGGCTTGGGCATGTTCAAGCTTCCGGCGCTCTTTGGATTCACCATCGCGCTGAAGACGCCGGCGCTCATCCCGAGCGCCTTCCTATACGTACTCGTGATCTACCTGCTGCCGTTGGGGATCATCGCCAGGCTCGGGGCCGGCTTTGCCAATCGCCTCAGCGCCTGGTTGTTGCGGTTCCCGCTGCTGGTATCTGCGCTGGTGCATGTCGGGTTGCTCTATGCCACTCTGCAATTGTGGACCGGGCTCAGCGAGTACCGCCTGCTAATCGCCAAGCTGACGATGATCGCGGTCATCGTTACCTTGAGCTTGAATGTAGTGAACGGTTACTTGGGCGAATTCTCCTGTTCGCACCCCGGCTTCATGGCGATTGGTGCCTACACCTCCTCGGTCTTCACCGTGCTGCTTTTCGTTGACGAGAATCGGTTTGGCGCACCGCTACTGCCCCCGGAAATCGGGCCGTTCTTGTTCCCAGTCTCATTGATACTGGCCGGAGCCATGGCTTCGATCAGCTCCTTACTGGTCGCAATCCCTTCCTTCCGGACCCGAGGGGACTACCTGGCCATCATTAGCTTGGCTTTCATGTTCATCGTGAAGAGCCTGTTTGAGAACCTGGAACTGGTCGGAGGGCCGCGCGGCTTGAGCAACCAGCCCGACTACGCCAACCTGCCTACGATCTTCTTCTGGACCATTCTCAGTATTTGGGTGATCAACAACTTCGTCCGGTCTATCTTGGGGAAGGCTCTGAACGCAATTCGTGACGGAGAGCTCGCCGCCAGCGCCATGTCGGTAGACACACGCCGCACCAAGATGATTGGGTTCATGTTCGCCGCCTTTTGGGCTGGCATCTCCGGCGGTCTCTTCGCACACGTCATTCGTTTCATCAATCCGGACACCTTCGGGATCCGAAAGCTGGCCGAGGTTCTGGCGATGGTTTATCTCGGCGGATTGAACTCGGTTGCCGGCTCGGTCGTCGGCGCGGTCGGCTTCAATCTGATGAGCGAGGCGCTTCGCCCGCTTGAAATCCTCAAATGGATCATCATCCCGGTCTTATTGATTCTGCTGATGGTGTTCCGCCCGACCGGCCTGATCTCGTTTACCGATTTGAACATTGAGCGCCTGCTCCAGCCCAAGCGCACGGTGCGCTGACATGCCCCTGCTTGAAGTAAGAGACATGACACACAGTTTCGGGGGGTTGCGTGCGGTCCACGATTACAGTCTGCAGCTTGAACCGGGTCAGATCCGCGGCTTGATCGGTCCGAACGGAGCGGGGAAAACTACGATCTTCAACCTGATCACCGGGCGCTTTGCACCGACCCACGGCGACATTCTGTTCGATGGGGTTCGGATCAACGGGCTTCAGCCCTACGAAATCGCCTCGATGGGATTGGGCAGGACATTCCAGAACCTCAGGTTGTGGAGGCATATCAACGTCCTCGACCACGTGAAGCTTGCCAACTACTCGCAGCTCACCTACGGCCTGGTCGGCGCGTTCTTCGCCACCCGCAAGCGTCAAGCTGAGGAGCTCGAGATCGAGCAGCGTGCCAGAGAGCTGCTCGAAGTGGCGGGGGTCAGCCAGTATGCCGATCAGATCGTCACCAACCTGCCCTATGGCGCGCAACGCAGGGTCGAGCTTGCTCGAGCGCTGGCGCTTCGGCCCAAGGTTTTGTTCCTCGACGAGCCCACCGCTGGCATGAACCCGGAAGAGCTCTTGGAAATGATGCAGATCATTCGCGAAGTCCACCGCCGGATCGGCATGGCGATTTTCCTCATCGAACACCGAATGAAGGTTGTGATGGATTTGTGCGAAGTGATTCAGACTCTGGATTTCGGAGAAGTCATCTTTGAGGGAACTCCCGCTCAGACTCGCAGCGATCCGAGGGTCATCGACGCCTACCTGGGAAGAGAGGTCGTGGCCTGATGTTGCTGACTGTCGAGAATCTATCGGTTTCATATGATCAGATCCGTGCGCTGCACGGGATCAGCTTCCAGGTCGCGGAGGGCGAGATCGTTTGCATCATCGGCGCGAATGGCGCCGGCAAGAGCACCACACTTCGGGCAATTTCCAGGCTGGTGACCGCTTCGGACGATTCGAAGATGGTCTTCGACGGTCAGGATTTGATGAGCTATCCCGCAGATCGGGTGGTATCCGAACTCGGCGTCTCACACGTGCCCGAAGGCAGGCGGCTGTTCGCAAATCTCACCGTCCAGGAAAACCTGAAGCTGGCGACCTTCGCCCGAAAGAACGGTCAGGCCATTGCTGACGACTACGAGCGGGTTTACTCGATCTTCCCGCGACTTCGGGAACGCATGCATCAAGCGGCCGGTACCTTGAGCGGCGGTGAGCAGCAAATGCTTGCCGTCGGAAGGGCGATGATGAGCGGCAGAAGAATGATGTTGCTCGACGAGCCTTCCATGGGACTGGCTCCGCTGCTGATGCAGACGGTGTTCGCCGCCATGCGGGAAATCAATCAGGAAGGTACCACCATCCTGCTGGTCGAGCAGAACGCTCGCATGGCGCTGCAGTTCGCCTCCCGCGGCTATGTGCTCGAGAGCGGAAATGTGGTGCTGGAGGGCAAGTCGGAGGAATTGATCGAGAATCCAGACGTCAAGCGGGCCTATCTGGGCGGCTAGAATTGAGCATCTCAGCCAAAGGCGCAGCATGCTGCGCCTTTTCTTGTTTGCCGCTGGCGTGCAGCGCCGTGGCGGTCTGCTCCAACGGAAGTTCAGCTTCGCAGATAGAGGCGGGGAACGCGTGAGCCAATTCCGCAGGTGACCT
>CAZGCX010000125.1:6613-7424 GCA_964524585.1 uncultured Anaerolineaceae bacterium | reverse complement strand
GCGGATCCTTCCGCGCCAGCTGGATCGCCTGGTCCAGCGCCTCGAGGTCTTCGACGTTGTCGACCCGCGAGACGTGCCACCCGTAGGCCGTGAAGCGTGCAGCCCGATCTTCGGTGAACGCCAGATCGGTGCTGCCGTCGATCGAGATCCGATTGTTATCGTACAGGTAGATCAGCCGGCCGAGCTTCAGATGGCCAGCCAGCGAGGCGGCCTCCGAAGCCACCCCCTCCATCAGATCTCCATCGGACACGATGGCATAGATATTGTGGTCGACCAGCGGGAAATCGGGGCGATTGTAAAGTGCCGCTGACCGCTCCAGCGCCACCGCCATTCCGACACCATTGGCGAATCCCTGGCCCAGTGGCCCGGTGGTGGTTTCAACCCCGGGCGTTTCCCCATATTCGGGATGACCGGGGGTGAGGCTGCCCCACTGACGGAATCGTTGGATCTCTTCCATGGGTAATGCATAGCCGGTCAGGTGCAGCATTGCGTACAGCAGCATCGAACCGTGCCCGGCCGACAAGACGAAGCGGTCGCGGTTCGGCCATGCGGGATCGGATGGGTCGTACAACATGTGCCGGGTCCACAGCACGTAAGCGATCGATGCGTTCCCCATCGGCAGCCCGGGGTGACCAGAGTTGGCCTTCTGGACCGCATCGGCAGCCAGGAAGCGTATGGTGTTTATGGCCTCTTGGGGGAGCTCTCGTTCGCTCATCGCAGTCTCTCGCTTGAGAGTGAAAACTGCCCCTGAAACCAGCCGCGCAGCTCCTGTCGACAGCCGGCACCCAGCCTATGGCCGACTTCCGCTTCA
>CAZGCX010000125.1:0-6603 GCA_964524585.1 uncultured Anaerolineaceae bacterium | reverse complement strand
TTCACAATACTCGACCTGTGCGCCAATTTCCTGAAGCCGGGCTACGTCCGTCCGGGCGACTTCGATCGGGATAAATTCATCTCGCACGCCGTGGCTCCAGAAGATCGGTAGCTCTGCCAGCGGCTCCAATCGTCCGGCCGGCAGGTGGCCGGACATGGCCACCAGCCCGAGCAGCGGCCCCCGCTTCGGTGACATCCCGACCGCGAATGACATCGCTGCCCCGTTGCTGAACCCCATCAGGATCACCCGCTGGCGATCGAGTCCGAAGTGAAGCTCGAGATACTCCAGCAATTGATCCAGCTTGGCCGTCGACTCTTCGAACTCGTCGAGCAGTGGCGGCCATGCCTGAATCGAACGGTTCCACGCGTAGCCGCCCATCTGCTGGGGATGCGGTCCGCGGGGTGTGACCACCATCGCTTCCGGTGGAACGACCGTCTCGAGCGCCCACATCGAATTCTGATCTCCGGTCAGTCCATGCAGCATGACTACCGCCGGGATGCGCGGATCGGTGGCCGTGCGCAGGCGGAATGCCAGCGGCGCCTTACCGGGCCCGACCTCTAGGTATCGATCCTCGGAACTCACGCCGGCTCGCCCCGTCCGGATCCGGCGGCACGCGAGCCGATCAGAGTGTTGACGATCTGTTCGGCATCTAGCAGCGGATCCTGCTCGTGGGGAAGCTGGTGATCCAGATCGACGCTCACGACCAGCCGCTGGGCGGCCTCCCGAAGTTCCTCCGGCCCGCTGACCTGCAGCCAGCGCAGCAGCCCGAGCGCTCCGTGACGTGCGATTCCAGGATAACGGGCGGCGACCGCCCATCCGGCGGCCCGCCGGGCGCAGACTCGTGCGCGGCCTTCCTTGCCATGTTCGCGCGCCGCGCGCGCATAAGAGAGTTCGGCCTCAATTCGGGTACGTGCGTCCATGTTCCTCGATGCTACCACGCCCCGCGCCGACCGTAACTTTGCCGGTTGGACGAGTGGATTGTCAGAGGTTGAAGCCTGCCCTGCCACGGGCCAGATGGTCCAGGAACTCCTTGCGAGTGGTGTCGTTGGAGGAGAACGTGCCGCACAAGGCGCTGGTCAGCATGCGGGCGTTGGCTTTCTTGACGCCGCGCATCATCGAGCACAGGTGCAGTCCCTCAATCACCACCCCGACCCCATGCGGGTGCAGCGCCGTGTCGAGGAAGTCCGCGATCTGCCGAGTCATTCGCTCCTGAACCTGGAGCCGCCTGGCGAAGAGATCGACCACCCGAGGGATCTTTGAAAGCCCGATCACTTTGCCACGGGGCAGATAGGCGACATGTGCGCGACCGATGAACGGCAACAGGTGGTGCTCGCACAGGCTGTAGAACTCAATGTCTTTGACGATAACCATCTCGTCGTATTCGACATCGAAAATGGCATCGTTGATCAGGCGCGCGGGGTCGAGCCGATACCCTGCCAGCAGCTCATCGTACATCCGCGCCACCCGCTCCGGGGTTCGCAGCAGACCTTCTCGTTCCGGGTCCTCACCGGCTGCGGCAAGCAGTGTCCGCGTCGCAGACTCGATTTGGCCCCGATCTACCCCGTGCCCGTCGAACAGATCGGCGGCCTGCTCTAGCTCGTCTAAGTGCTCCGCCGAGTTAAGGTGATCGTCGTAGTTGGTCATCCTGATCCTCCGCGTCTTTAGACGGGCCAACCCGTGCCGAGCTTACCACGATCATTGGCTGAGCCGACCGCAGAGTAAAATACCGCGGTGATTGACCTCAAAGGGCACAACGCGCTGGTCACCGGAGCCGGCCAGAGGCTCGGACGAAGCTTTGCCGAAGCGATTGCGCGCTGCGGCGGCGGAGTCGCCGTACACTTTCACAGCTCTGCCCAGCAGGCAGCGCAGGTCGTGGACCAGATCCAGCAAGCCGGGGGCCGGGCAGTCGCAATACGGGCCGACCTGGCACAACCCGAAGGCATGAGCTCCCTGCTGAACGCAGCATCTGAGGAACTGGGTGAGATCGACCTGCTGGTCAATAACGCGTCGATCTTCGAGCCGCTGTCGGCGGAGCAGACCTCACTGGAGAGCTGGCGCAGGCATCTGGATATCAACCTCACTGCCCCGTTTCTTCTAAGCCAACAGCTGTTCCACAAGCTGAATGGGAAGGCCGGATCGATTGTCAATTTGCTGGACTGGCGCGCGCTACGCCCGGGTCCAGACCACTTTCCCTACACGATCGGCAAAGCGGCCCTGGCCTCACTGACCCGCGCCCTGGCGGCCGCATTGGCGCCGAGCGTCCGGGTCAACGGGCTCGCCTTGGGCGCCATCCTCCCCCCGGTTGATGGTTCGGGAGATGATCCATTGGCGCATGTCCCGCTCGGCCGATGGGGAACGATCGAGGAGACCGTCGAGGCGCTGCTGTTTCTGTTGGCCGGACCAGATTCAATCACCGGAGAAATCCTGTTGCTGGACGGGGGCCGACACTTGGGTACTTCCTATGACCAATGACCTGATCCTGATCAAAGACCTGATGCTTCGGGCGATCATCGGGGTGAATGACTGGGAGCGCGAGCAGAAGCAGGACCTGCTGATCAATATCACTCTGCAAGCCGATCTGAATGCCGCCGGCCGCAGCGACTCGATCGACGACACGGTCAACTACCGCACGATAACCAAGAAGGTGATCGCTCACGTCGAACACAGCGAGCGATTTACCGTAGAGGCGCTTGCGCAGGACATTGCCGATCTGTGCCTGGAGCAGAAGGGTGTGATTCGGGCCACCGTAAGACTGGAGAAGCCCAGCGCGCTTCGGTTCGCGCGCTCCGTCGGAGTCGAGATCGTCAGGGAACGATCTGACTGAGCTGGCCTTCGTATCCATCGGATCGAACATCGATCCGGAGCGCTACTTGCCATTGGCCGTGGCCGAACTGAAGAAGGTCGCTGCGGTCGTCAAAGTCTCCAACGTGTATCGAAACCCGGCAATCGGGCCCGGCCCCCAAGCAGACTTCCTGAACGCCGCGGTCTTGCTCCGGATCGACCACTCAGCTTCCGAGCTGCGAGCCCAACTGCGGGCCATCGAACAGCGGCTCGGGCGGGTTCGCACCGAAGACAAGTATGCCCCGCGCACGATCGACCTGGATTTGGTGATCATGGACGACCTGGTTGAGCAATCCCCCCCGCTTCCCGATCCCGAGATCGGTCGGCGCGCCCACCTGGCAGTCCCACTGGCTGAGCTCGATCCGGAACGACGCATTGCCGGTGGCCGGTTGAGCCTCAAGGAGATCGCCGATCAGCTCCGTAAGAAGGCGAAGTTGACCCTTGAACCCAACGTCGGCGCCGCCGTGCAAGCCCTTCTGGATTCATAAGCCTGGTATGGCTATGCGCAATTTGCAGCTGATTGGCAGTGGATCAACCGGGGGTCCGCTGATCCCGAGCTCTCGGTACCACCGATGAGCGGTTCACAGGTCGTGATCTGTGGCGCAGGAATCGCGGGCATTTCGACCGCCTATCACCTGACCGTCGGGCATGGACTGAACCAGGTCACCCTGGTCGATCCTCGCCCCCCGCTTTCCCTCACCAGCGACAAATCGACCGAATGCTACCGAAACTGGTGGCCTGGGCCAGGCCCGGCGATGGTCTGGTTGATGAACCGCAGCATCGATATTATGGAAGAGCTCGCCGTGGCCCACGGCAACCCGTTCAACCTGAACCGGCGCGGTTACCTGTTCGTCACCGCCGATCCGGCTCGGGTGGCTGACTTCGAAGCTCAGGGGGTGGAGGCTGCAGCGCTGGGCGCCGGCGAGCTCCGGATCCATCGCGGCCAGAAAAACGATCCGGTCTATCAACCGGCGCCAGCATCTGGCTTCGACGGCCAGCCAATCGGGGCTGACCTGATTACCGATGCCAGTCAGATCCGCCAGCACTTCCCCTACTTGAGCGAAACCACCGTCGCAGTGCTGCACGCTCGACGCGCGGGATGGTTCAGCGCACAACAGCTTGGCCAGCTGATGCTGGAGCAGGCTCGGCAACACGGAGCGCAGCTGGTGACCGGCACCGTCGAGGCGGTGCAGCTGCGTCATGGCGCGGTCGAGGCAGTGCGAGTGGCGACGCCCGAGGGCCAACAGCGATTGCCGGCCGAACACTTCGTAAACGCGGCCGGTCCGTACCTCAAGCCGGTCGCGCAGTTGGTGGGAACAGAACTCCCGGTCTTCTCGGAGCTGCACGCCAAGGTTGCCTTTCAAGACCGGTTGGAAGCGTTTCCGCGCCAGGCACCGTTGCTGATCTGGACCGACCCGCAGCATTTGCCCTGGTCCGAGTCGGAACAACGCAGTCTTGAAGCAGACCCGCAAGTGAGTCACCTGTTGGACGAGTTTCCGCAGGGCGCGCACGGCCGTCCAGAGGGGCCAGTTGACAGCTCGGTGGTGCTCTTGATCTGGACCTACGACAATACTCGCAGCGAACCGCAGTTCCCGCCGCAGTTCGATTCGAACTACGCCGAGATCACGCTGCGCGGCATCTCCACCATGTTGCCCGCCATGGCGCAGTACTTCGACGCCCCGCCCCGGCCGATCGTGGATGGTGGCTACTACACCAAGACTGAGGAAAACCGGCCGTTGATCGGACCAATGGAGGCCGCTGGCTCGTGGCTGATCGGGGCGCTCTCGGGCTACGGCTTGATGGCTTCATCGGCCGCCGGGGAACTGTTGGCCAGCCACATCACGGGCAGCGCGTTGCCGGAGCACGCAGATTGGTTCGTGCTAGAGCGCTACCGGGACCCTGAATATCAGGAGTTACTCAATCATTGGGGACGCAGCGGCCAACTCTAGCGTCCGGCGCCGTCCAAATGTGCGCGCCCGGGCGAATTCGGCCTGACTGATTGGTGAGTACGAGCAGCGGCCGGAGGATGTCCGCCGACTTAGCTCGACTGCGCGGACACCGTGAGCAGCGGCCGCAAGGTGGCCGCTAGCGCCTCGCGATCCGGATCCGATAGCGGTTGGAGCGGCGATCGAACCGGGCCCCCGTACATTCCGATCTGATCCAGTGCGGCTTTCAATCCGGCGACTCCGAATCGGGAGGTGACCGACGCGTTCGGCTGAATCAAGCTGGCCTGCAGCTGACGGGCCTGGTCCAACTCTGCTCCAAGGTATGCCTGCCACAGGTCGAAGATTGGCTGCGCCGCGACGCAAGCCAGCGCCGGCACGCAGCCCACCGCACCAACCGACAGCGCCGGCAGGAAGAAGCTGGCCGATCCTGCTAAGACCTGAAACTCGTCCGCCGTCTCGGCAACCATCTGCGCGATCTTGGTCACGCTCCCCCCACTTTCCTTGATGCCGACTATGTTTGGATGCTCAGCCAGCACGCGCACCGCCTCCGCCGGCAGGTCCACGCCAGTGTAGACCGGAACGTTGTACAGCACGACTGGAACCGACGAGGCATCGGCGATCCGCCCGTAGTGCTGAATGAACGCCCCCGATGGAAGCCGCGGACCATAGTAGTGCGGTGTGACGATGATTACTGCATCGGCGCCCGCCTGCGCCATCCGTTCCGCCATGACGATCGATTCACGGGTGGATTCGGCGCCGGCGCCGGCAATCAGCAGGCGATCCCGCGGAATGTGTTCGCGTGCCCTCGCCACCACTTCCACCCGCTCGTCAACGCTGAGGGCGACCGCTTCACCATTCGACCCACCGATCACAAAACCAGCGAGCGGCCACTGGACCCAACGCTCGAGATTCGTCCGCAGGCGCTCGAAATCGATGGATTCGTCCGAATCGAAGGGGGTCGGGATGGGAGGGAAGATGCCGTGGAGCGGGAGCACCTGAGTTAGCGGTTGAAGGCTTCCACCGCCCGCACGATCGCTGAGCGCACCCGTTCGTCGTCGATTTGCTGCGGGTCGGCATATCGCTGGCCGTCGTACCAGACCTCTAGAGAGCCATCGGCTGCGGTGGCAAAGTCCAAGGAGGCCGGGGCGATGTCAACGTGCTTGGCTAGCTCGGCACGCACCATCTCTTCGATCTGCTCGCTGATCAGCGAAGCAGGCAACTCGTCGGGATCAATACGCGCTTGCGAAACCTGGCGAAGGGAGTCAGGCATTTCGCTGGGAAGTCGCTGACGGCCGGCGCTTGCCCTCCAGATCACCAGCGCAATCGCGATCACAAGCGCCGTCCCAGCTGCAATTCCAATCAGATTTGAAAGCTCCATTTCAAGCCTCACATACAGACGATTTAAAGCCCCCTGGGCTCATCGATGACTACGGCCGATCAGACTCCGACCAGGATTGCGCGTGCGGGGGCACCGTCGCTTCCCAACAGTTTCATCGGGAGGCAGTAGATGGTGTAGCGTCCCTTGGCGACTTTGGTCAGGTTGATTCCTTCGAGTACCACCACTCCGGCCTCCAGCAGAATCTGGTGGGTACGAACCCCATCGGCGAAGGGTGCGACCGAAAGGTAATCGACGCCGACCAAGCGCACCCCTTTCCGTACCAGCCACTCAGCGCCGCTGGGTTCGACCGCTACGAAGTCTTTCTGGAACTTCCGCTCGCCCTTGGCCCACCAATCAGAGTTGGTGGTTTTGAATAGCAGCCGGCGGGTGCGGGGGGGTATTCGAGCCGACTCGAGCGTAGCGGCATCGATCGTCTTC
>CAZGCX010000124.1:0-7462 GCA_964524585.1 uncultured Anaerolineaceae bacterium | reverse complement strand
ACGCCGGATGAGTCGGACCATACCCTGCGTGCCCCCTGACCTGGGGTAGGCGGTTCTAGTATCGTGGCGTTGCCGGTTGAGCGGTCGATCTTTCCCAGATAGCTTCCTGCCAGCGAAGCATAGTAGAGGTTGCCACTCGGGGTGATTGCGATCCCGTACGGGCCTCGCCCGCGCGGCACTTGATAGATCGACGCTTGCCCGGTGGCCGGATCGAGGCTCCCATAAATCCCGTTCTGGCCGGTGAACCAGAGAAATCCTTGTTGGTCGAAGACGGCGGTGTTGAGGTTCCCATTCGCCGTGCCTTCCGGCAGCGGGTACACGGTGACCGCCTCAGTACCGCCGTCAACCCGCACGATGGCATTCATCCCGCCGTCGGTCACCCAGGCGTTGCCGTCCGGCCCGACGATTACGCCGTGGGCTGCGACCCAGCGGCCACACAGCTGGATGCCCCCATCACCACTCCTGTCAAGCAGACCGCTCTCAGCGCGCGGTTCAAATGGGATCGCATGCGGTGCAGTGTAACCCGAGATCGGGTGGCATCAATCAGGGATACCGTTCAGCGAAGTATGTCCGTCTGGACCTGCCACGGTTATCATAGGCGGCGATAACATGCCGTACCTCAGCGCAAATGGCATCACGCAGTACTACGAGCTCACCGGGCGGGGCCTCCCTATTGTTTTCGTCCATGGAGCCTTCGTCGATCACCGAATGTGGGAATCCCAGGCGCAGGCGTTCAGCCCCGCACACCAGGTTATCCGCCATGACCTGCGTGGCCACGGACAGACCGGAGGCTCGGCCGAGCCCCGCTACTCGATCGAGCTGTTTGCGCAGGACCTGCGAGCGCTGATTGACCTGCTTGAAATCGATCATCCGGTTCTATGTGGTTTATCGCTGGGCGGCATGATCGCTCAGGCCTATGCCGCCAGCTTCCCGGTCGCCGGCCTGGTGCTGGTCGACACGCTGGCCTCGGCCAGGCTGAGCTGGCGCGACAGCCTGATGCGCAAGGTCGTCTATCCGCGCTGGCTGCTGTCGACCGCAGCCCGGGTCCTTCCAGCCGATTGGTTTGCTCGATTTGCAGTAACCGCCTCCCGGATTGCCGAGGGACAACGATTCCTGGGATCGCAAGCCTCGACACGCGACTACGTTCGATCCTGCATGGAGCGCATGACGAACCGGGAGCTCACCAAGACCATTGAGGCGATCTATCGTTTTCGGCTGCAGCCTCTGTCAGGCGTTTCGGCCCCGGCTTTAGTATTGAGCGGGGAGCACGAGGCCGGGATCGTCAAGCGCCATTCGCTGGAAATCAGCCGGCAGATCGCTCACGCCACCCGGGCAGAAATTCCGGGCGCGGGTCATCTGTCGAATCTAGATAATCCTGTCGTATTCAACGCGCGTTTGCGAGCTTTCTTAGAGGCTGTCTGAGCAGATCGCCTCGGGGGCCGCGCATTCTCAAGGAGGAGTACAGATGAATCGGAACCTGGTCGAGTTCGTCGGAGCGTTCTTCCTGGTGCTCACGGTAGGGATGGTGACACGAGGAACCGGGGCCGGCAGCCTGGGGCCGCTGGCGGTTGGATCGGTGCTGGCAGTGATGGTCTACGCTGGCGGGCCGATCTCCGGAGCACATTACAATCCGGCGGTGACCTTCGCGGTCTGGCTGAGGGGCAAGCTGAAGATTAACCAGGCGGTTGCCTACTGGATCGCACAACTGCTGGGCGCCGTCGTCGCCTCGCTGGTGGTTGGCTACCTGACCGGGGGGGCCACTGCGGCGATGGAATTGGATGCGGCTCCGGCGCTGGTGGCAGAATTCGTGTTCACCTTCGCCCTGGTGTACGTGATCCTGCACGTCGCCACCTCGACTCGGGCGGAGGGAAATCAGTACTTTGGCCTGGCTATTGGCTTCACCTTGATGGTCGGAGCGTTCGCGGTCGGGCCGATCTCCGGCGGCGTGTTCAATCCGGCTGTGGCGCTGGGTGTGACCCTCATGGGGATCTCGGCGGTCGCCAATCTCTGGATCTATCTGGTCGCCACCTTGCTGGCCGCCGCACTGGCGGTCGCCGTATTCAGATTGACCGACGCGGAGGGCTGAGTAGGGCTCGTGAGCGATCCGCGTCCTCGCCGAACCGCAGTTGCGGTTGGCCTGCTGCTTTTCGTGCTGCTGACCGGCTTTGTTGGCATCGTGCTGCTGCGCGGGCCGGACAACTTCACGATCATCGTGCTGCCCGACACCCAGTACTACGCCGAGCAATTCCCGGAGATCTATGAAGATCAGATCCGCTGGATCTTAGAGCAGGCCCAGGCCCGCAACATCGTGTTTGTGCTGCATGAGGGTGACATCGTCGAACACTACGATCGAGAAGGCGAGTGGGGGGTCGCCGACGAGATGATGGGTCGGCTTGACGGGGAGATTCCGTATGCGGTGCTGCCTGGCAATCATGACATGTCACCGGAGCGGGGGACGGCGCTGTACAACCGGACCTTCCCATCCGACCGGTTCGCCGGCGAGGGTTGGTACGGCGGCAGCTTCCCCGAAGGGACCAACGACAATAGCTATCTGCTGTTTCAGGCCGGCGGCTACGATTTTGGGCTGGCACGAGTGGGCCAGCTGAAGTTTGTGGTTGTGAACCTCGAGTTCTGCCCTACGGGGGAGGTGTTGCAGTGGGCGGGCGAAGTGCTGGATCGCTATCCCGAGAGAATGGGCATTCTGGTCACCCACGCCTACCTGAACAAGGATGGCGAGCGTCACATTCACCAGCCATCGGGCGGATGCCAGGATCTCACCCACAACACGCAGTACCTGTTCGACCAGCTCATCTATCCACACTCCAATCTCTTCATGGTGTTTTCTGGCCACGAGTACGACACGCAGCGCGATTTCCCGGAGGCGTATCGGGTGGACCTCAATGCTGCCGGTCAGCCTGTGCATCAGATGCTGGCGGACTACCAGCGCCGCAACAATGGCGGCGATGGCTGGCTGCGGATCATCGGGTTCAACCAGCGGCTGGGCCAGGTGATCGTGCGAACGTACTCGCCTACCGTGAAGAGCTATGAGCGCGATGACGACAGTGACTTCCAGTTCGACCTGCCAAGCCAGTAAGCCGGCAACCGCTGGTCACTTGCGCCATCAGCGCACCGCGGTTGATTCACCAGTACCGGTCGCTAGGCGGACGCTTTGAGCGTTGAATCGCTTTCGCTCGAATCGGCCCGGGAACTGGCCATTCGTTCGCAGCTGCTGGACGGAGTGGCTGAGCTGTCCGCCGGCAAACGCGGCGTTGAGCAGGCGATCGACCGATTGGGGTACGTTCAGATCGACACCATATCCGTGATCGAGCGGGCGCACGATCACACGCTATGGACACGAGTGCCAGGCTACCGGCAACGCGAGCTGCAGCAGCTGCTGGCGGTGGACCGGAAAGTCTTTGAGTACTTCGCGCACGGGGCCTCCTACCTTCCGATCGAGGACTACCGGTTCTATTTGCCGCGCATGCGCCGGAACCGGGAGTCCCCGCGGCCGGGCACCCGGGACTGGGTCCAGTCCAACCGCAAAGTGCTCAACGATGTCATCGACCGGATCCGAAGCGAAGGGCCGCTGGCCTCCAGCGATTTCGAAGCGCCGAAGGGTCACAAGAGCTCCGGTTGGTGGAACTGGAAGCCAGCCAAAGAGGCGCTGGAGGTGCTCCACGCGCGGGGCGAATTGATGATCGTCGAGCGGCGCAACTTCCAACGGGTCTACGATCTAACCGAACGTGTCCTGTCAGCAGAGATCGATACTCGCATGCCGACCGCAGAGGAACACGGCAGGTTCCTGGTGCGCCGCGCGCTGTCCGCCCATGCAATTGCCACCCCGCAGGAAATCAGCTCGCATATTCGTTGGACGAGGCTTGCGACGGTGAGGAAGGCGTTGACTCAACTGCAGGAGACTGGCGAAGTGATCCAGATCGACTCCACGGGCTGGTCCGACGAGCCAAATTACGCCTGGACCGCCAGTTTGAAGGATGCCGGTCAGACCGAACCAGATCCGCGGCTCGAGCTGTTGAGTCCGTTCGACAACCTGGTCATCGACCGCGATCGAATTCGGAGATTGTTCGGGTTTGACTACCGGCTGGAGTGCTACACTCCGGCAGCCAAACGCAAGTTTGGCTACTTTGTGCTGCCGGTGCTATGGGGCAGCCGGCTGGTGGCCCGATTGGATCCCAAGGCGGATCGCCAACGCGAGCTGCTCCAAATTCGTAACCTGGTCGTCGAGACTGGATTCCGGCTGTCACTCGAGTTTAAGCACGCCCTTGCTCAACGGTTGATCGAGCTAGCTGAATGGAACGGTTGCGACCAGCTTGAATTCCAGCGCACCGAACCGGGCAGTCTTGCACGGCAATTGACGGCAATCGTCAGAAAGCTGCAAGGTAAATGAACTCCAAAACATGTCCGCGTAATCTGAGGCCGGCACCGTTCGCTGGGGCGATCGTCCTGGCGCTGTCGATCGCCGTAGGCGGTTGTGCCTCCCGCTCGACCGATGCGGGCAAGAACGACGCGCTCCCACGGCCGATCCTCGAGGTGCTGGAAACCGGCCCCGAATTCGTCGATATCAGCTCGAACTCCGCAACGTTGTTGGCGACCACCAAAGTGGATATGGCCTGCTCGGTGGTTTATGGGCCGACTACCGAATTCGGGTCGCTGGCCACTGACACCGACATGGCTGGTGGGGCGCACTCCAATCACCACTCGCTGCGGCGGCCCGAACCGCGGCTCATTTGGGGCCGACCATGCGATCGACGGGGATCCAAGCACGGAGTGGTCCTCTGACGGGGACGGGGACGCAGCCTGGATTGAGATTGGGCTGGCCGAGCGCACCCGGGTTTCCAGCATCGGCCTGTGGACCCGCACCATGGGCAGCAGCGCCCAGATCGAGAGCTTTCAGGTCGTCACCGACCGGGGTGAGGTCTTCGGGCCATTCGCTTTGAGCGATGCCGGGGGAGTACGCTACTTCGACCTGGACATCTTGGCGCAGCAACTGCGGTTCGAGGTGGTCAGCAGCAGTGGCGGCAACACCGGGGTGGTCGAGATTGAGGTATATGGGGAGCCCGCCCCTTGAGCCGGCGCGGCGCCGGCCTGGTGGGGCCTCGACTGAGGGTCCGCAGCGCGGTCATGGCGCGCGTCCGCTCAGCAGTCCGCAGCGGGGTCCTGGCGCGCGCCCGCACGACAGTCCGTCGCGCAACTGGCGGGATCCATCCCGACGCCGAAGGAGAGGTTGATGGCATACGACAAACAGCTGGCCGAACGCATTCGGGCGGCCATCGGGAAACCACCGCAGCTCACCGAGCGGGAAATGTTTGGCGGGGTGGGGTTCATGGTGCAAGGAAACATGGCGGTCGGCGTGATCGGCGATGAACTGATGGTCCGCATCGCCAAAGAAGACACCGAGACCTTACTGGCGCAACCGGGGACCCGTATCTTCGACTTCACCGGCCGCCCGATGAAAGGCTGGCTGCTGGTTGGCACCCCGGGTCTTGCTTCCGAAGCTGCATTTGAAGCCTGGGTACAGCGCGGGCTGGATTACGCGCTGAGCCTGCCCGCCAAATAGTACGGCGGCTTCCCGGCCGCTATCGTCTTTCCTCTCAAATCAGTATCATCGGGCGCCATGCCGGCTCGCTGGCAGAAGCTGCTCCCGCTACTCTTCTTCCTTTTGGTCGCCGTAGCGGCAACCTGGCCGCTCACTTCGCACCTGGCGGACCGGGTGCCCGGGTTCTATGTTGCCGACAACTACGAGTACCTCTGGAAGATGTGGTGGTTCAAGCACTCGCTGATCGACCTCGGCCAGAGCCCGCTCTTCGCTCCGGACATTTCGTTCCCCACCGGCTTCTATCTGGCGCATGCAGAGCTGACCCCGCTGCATACCGTGATCGGCTTGCCGCTGACCGCGCTGCTCGGCGAGATTCCGAGCTACAACCTATTTGCCTTGCTCTCGTTTGTGCTCACTGGATGGGCCGCCCATCTACTGGTGTTCAGATGGACCGGGAGCGTCCCCGCTGGGCTGCTGGCCGGGGTGCTGCTGGCGCTGACTCCTTACCACACGGTGCGCTACGCCGGAATCCTGCCCCTGATGGCGATCGAGGGCTTGCCGCTGACCTTGCTCGGGCTGGAGCTTTGGCTGGAGCATCGCTCAGCCAGAAGCCTCGGATTGTTCGCCCTGGGCTACCTGTTGTCCGCCTGGGCCTCGATCTACTACGCCTTCGGAATGCTGGTCGTTGGTCTGGCCTATTTGGCGCCGCGGATCGGATCGCTCAGGAGTTACTTGGCAGCCCGCCGTAACCGAATCGGCCTGCTTCTTCTGGCCGGAGTAGTGCTGGTGATCCTGGCGCCGCTTGCTCTACCTTATCTGGATCTCCGCCAGACCACCGCGCTGGCGATCCCCCTGGAAGAGGCCGACTTCTGGTCGGCCAGTCCGACTGACTATCTGCTTCCACCCGGCCTGCAGCCGCTGTGGGGCGAGTTCGTTCGTGAACGGCTGCTGGGTGTGCCCTCCGATTTCCCGCAGATCGGACTGGAGTTCGTGCTCGGTTTCGGGTGGGTCGCCGTGTTGTTCGCGGTCTACGGATGGCGGCGCAGCTCGGCATCGGCGCGCCGTGCGCTGGTCGGCCTGACGTTTGTTGCGCTGATTCTGAGCCTCGGCCCACGACTGCATCTCGGCCGCCACCCGCTGCTGTTGCCGGCTGGAGAGCGATTGCTGGACGAATTCAATTCCACCATGAACACCATCGGCGCCGCCTTGCCAACCGGGGAGAGCTACGCGCCGCTGGCTGATCACGGACTGGCGATTCCACTTCCTGCATTGCTGCTGCGCTGGCTGATTCCTCCGCTGGCGGGCATGCGCGCCTGGAACCGGTTTGCGGCGTTCGCCGCGCTCGGAGTCGCGCTCCTGGCCGGCCTTGGGTATGCCGCCTTTGAGCAGCTTGAACTCAAGCCGGACCGCAAGCTCCGAAGACGGGCGGCGGTGCTTGCGCTGCTGATTGCTCTGTTCGAGCTCTGGCCGGGCTCGATTCCGCTGCAACCGGTGCGTTCGCGCCCAGTCGACGGTTGGTTGGCGCAGCAGCCCGGCGAGTTCACAATCATGGAGTTACCGTTGACCAGTGCGCTGAGCGCACGGCAGCTGTACTACACCCGCACGCATGGCAAGCGGATCGCCTTCGCCTATGGAACCTTCTATCCGTATTGGTATCGAGAACAGTACCCGGAACTGGAGGAATGCCCCGCATCCGACTGTCTCAACCTGCTGCGTACCTGGGGGGTACGCTACCTGCTGCTCAATTTGGATGACCAACCGGCAGGCCCTGATTTGCAGGCCGCACTGGATGCGTCGACTTCCCTGAGTCCGGTGGTCGAGCTGGGAGGAATCCTGGTCTACCAGCTGGAGCGCTAGCTGCGACCACCGTCATCCTGCCCCGAATCGAGAACTGGTCTACGCTTATCG
>CAZGCX010000123.1:0-7477 GCA_964524585.1 uncultured Anaerolineaceae bacterium | reverse complement strand
GAGGCCAGGTGGGCGCGGCATATCGCAAGCGTAGGGGAATCGGGGCAAACGAGTCGGAGCGGGGATGATAGAATGCCGCCCGTGTTTCGCCGGGAAAACCTGATCCGTTGGCTGCCGTCGCTGGTGCTGATGGCGGTCATTTATCGCCTCTCCTCGATTCCAGGGCAGGACCTTCCGTACTTCGGGGCCTTGGACTTCGTGGTGAAGAAGTCCTCGCATGCGCTCGGATATGGGTTGCTGGGGGTCAGCTATTACCATGGTCTGCCTCCAAATTGGCCGCGAGCGATCCGATGGCCAATGGCCTTGGCCTTGACGCTGGCCTTTTCGTTGTCCGACGAGTTTCACCAGAGTTTCGTGCTGGGGCGGACCGCCACCTTGCGCGATGTCGGCTTCGACACCTTCGGAGCCACGCTGTTCCTGATCTGGGGTGCCGGCTACTCCTCAAACTCCAAGTCCTGAGGCCCGCTGCCCCATTCCGAGCCGCGCCGGAGCACAATGTCGGCGAATGGCCGCTCCTGTGTGGCTTGCACTCGACGGGATTTCACCAGCTCGAGCAGCGCCAAGAACGAAACCACCACGTCCAGCCGGGACTTCGCCTGTCGCATCAGCTCTTGGAAACTCAGGCTATCCTGACGGCCGAGAACGTCCAGCAAATGCGCGATCTTGTCCCGGATCAGAATCCTGGGGGGTTCGGCAGCCGTCTCCAGGTCCGGGCCGCCAGGCATCCCGGCCAATGCCTCCAGCATTGCCGCCCTCAATTCGTCTAGGCCCAGCCCGCCCAGATCCAGTTCGCCCGGTACCGGCTCGAACTTGGTGATCCTGACGAACGACCGGAGCCCGGCACGCTCACGTGATCCGAGCTGGGAGGCGGCCTGCTTGAATTTACGGTACTGGATGAGCTGTCGGGCCAAGGACTCAGCAGGGTCTTCTTCGTCCGGTTGGCGCTCCGGCGGCCGAGGCAACAGCGCTTCGGACTTGATCTGCAGCAACTTGGCTGCGATCACCAGGAACTGTGCCAGGTCCTCAATACGCCGGGCTCGAAGCTGTTCCAGGTAGCGCAAGTATTGGTCCGTGACCTGCGCCAAGGCGACCTTCGTGATATCCAACTCCTCGCGCTCGATCAGCTGCAACAGCAAATCGAGCGGTCCCTCGAATACAGGCAGTTGGACCTGGTACTTTGATTCCACTAGAGGATGGCAACGATGATGAAGGCCAGCAGCACGACCAGCAGAACCCCGGCCAGTCCATAGAAGATGATATTGCTGTCCCGGCTCCGTTGCCGTGCGTGGGCCCTGGCCTCAGCCTGCATCCGGCGTTGGTCGACTTCCTGGAATGCGGCGAATCGCTCGACGGAGGCCTGCTCTTCTCGCTGCTTGAGGTCGGCCACCTGGGAGCGCAGGCGCCGAACCCAAAGCGGGGGGCCGAGCGTCCCCTGTCGATCGATGATGCTGGCCACGATGGACAGTGGCTCGCCACAGTTGTCGCACAGCTCGGCGGCCTGCGAATTCAGCTCACCGCAGGCAGGGCAGTTGATCCGGCCGGCGACCAGAGCGGTGCCGCAATAGGAGCAATCGAAGGTCGAATCGCCGTCGAATTCGAGGTTGGGCGCCGAACATGCCGGACAGCGCAGGTCCACGGCGCGATTATACTTTGCAGGGCCTGACTACTTCTCCGCCTGGCCGTTCCGGACGCATTATCGTCAAGCTATGTGTGACCCAGGTGTGAGCCGGCTCCTGACCGCACGATGGTAAGATGCCGGTGGGTGAGCCCATCTTAATCGGTGGGATAGACCAAAGAACAGGAGATTGAAAAACACGAGAATGACTGGCGAACCCATCCACGTAACCGACGAAGCGTTCGAGCGAGTCGTGCTCCAATCGAGCACGCCCACCATTGTGGACTTCTGGGCACCCTGGTGTGGGCCATGCCGCATGGTCGGTCCCATCCTCGACAAGCTTGCTGCCGAGTACGAAGGCAAACTGGTCGTTGCCAAAGTGAACACCGATGAGCAGCCCAGGTGGGCAATGCAATTCGGGGTTCAGGGCATTCCAACCATGTTGTTGGTCGCCGATGGAAAAGTGGTCCACCGACAGGTGGGCGCGCTTCCAGAGCCGTATTTGCGCAGTATGGTTGAAGAATTCCTGGGAGCGGTAGAAGAGGCGGGTGCAGCTCGCGAAGCAAACGGCTCGGGCGACGGCAAGCCGACCGATCCCAGCCAGGAGACTGAACTCGAAGGTGAGGACCTGCACCCAGAGGAACTGAGCGAGCAACCGCAGCCCTCGCAAGACTGACCGCTGAAACCGGCGGTCGGCCAACCGATCACAGCGCTTAAAGCAAGAAAGGGCGGGTCAATCGACCCCGCCCTTTTTGATTCGATGTGTTGGGCTAGCCCCGCCCTTTGGTTTCGGTTCGGAAGATCAACGCGTCCAGCCGCCGGCCAATTCGCAACAGCAGCGATCGCAGCCTGGCCATGAAGCGCGACATGACCGATCGGCGCCGGTCGAGTGGTGTCACCACCCGATCCGGTTCGGTCAACTGCATCGTCAACGCACCCCAGGTCAAACCGGCGCCAAAGCCGACCAGCACCAGATTGTCGCCGGCGCGAATCCGCCCCTGATCGTAGGCTTCGCAGAACGCGATCGGTATTGAGGCGGTCGAGGTATTTCCGTAGTGCTGAATATTCACCGCGAACCGCTCCATGGGAAGCTTCAAGCCGCGAGCAGCGGCCTCGATGATGCGGTAATTTGCCTGGTGAGGCACGATCAGCGAGACGTCATCCATGTCGATGCCGGCGAGCGCGGTCGCCTCGCGTGTGGCGGTGGCCATCACCCGGGTGGCGAAGCGGAATACCTCGCGCCCATTCATATGAATGAAGTGCAGGTTCTTACTCACCGTTTCGTTGGTGGTCGGCATGTAGCTGCCGCCAGCCGGCACCGAAAGCAGATCGCTCCCCGATCCGTCCGAGCGCATCACGCAAGACAACACGCCGCCCGGCCAATCGCGGCCCTCGACCAGAAAAGCGCCAGCACCGTCACCGAAGAGAATCGCGGTTCCGCGGTCTTCGTAATTGACGATGCGCGACAGGGTCTCGGCGCCAATGACCATCGCCTTGTCAATCGACCCGGAACGGATTGCCTGGGCTGCCATGTTCAAGCCGAAGATGAAGCCGGTGCAGGCGGCCGACAGATCGAAGGCGCCGGCTTTGACCGCTCCGAGGCTGTCCTGCACGATCGAAGCCGTGGCGGGGAAGATGTGCTCCGGGGAGGAAGTGGCGACGATGATCAGGTCCAGCTCAGCGGCCTTGACCTGAGTGCCTTCCAGGGCCCGCAATGCGGCTAGCGTGCCCAGGCTGGCAGTCGACTCGTGCTTGTCGGCGATGCGCCGCTCCCGGATCCCGGTCCGGGAGACGATCCACTTGTCGTTCGTGTCTACGATCTGTTCGAGATCGCGATTAGTGAGGACGCGCTCGGGAACCGCCATCCCCCAGCCGGTAACGTGGGCGTAGCGGGTCATGATCCCGAGCCATTGGACTCCTGATGGTCGTCCAGCTTGCCCAGGATGAGGGTGGCATTGTGTCCGCCAAAGCCAAACGAGTTGGACATCACGTACTGGAGCTGTTTCGAGCGTTTGCTGTTGGGGACGTAATCCAGATCGCACTCGGGATCCGGTGTCTCGTAATTGATCGTGGGAGGCAGGGTATTCTCTTCCAGGGCCTTCACGCAGAAGGCAGCCTCCAGCGCCCCGGCCGCTCCCAGCAGGTGGCCGGTCATCGATTTAGTGGACGAAATCGGAACATCATATGCGGTCTCGCCGAATACGGTCTTGATCGCCGCAGTTTCGCTCGAATCGTTAAGCCGGGTGCTGGTGCCGTGGGCATTGATGTACCCGATGTCCTGTGGTCGGAGCTGCGCATCGTCCAGCGCTAACTCCATACACTTGGCCGCCCCCGCGCCGTTCTCAGCTGGGGCGGTGATGTGATAGGCGTCGTTCGTGGCGGCATAGCCCAGGACCTCCGCCAGCACGGTCGCGCCACGCTGCTTGGCATGCTCGTAAGACTCCAACACCAGCGATGCTCCGCCCTCTCCGGCAACAAAGCCATCTCGGTCCATATCGAAGGGGCGGGATGCGGCCTGCGGATCGTCATTTCGCTTGGAGATGGCATCCATTACGTTGAAACCGGCCATGGCCAGCGGTACGATCCCAGCCTCAGCCCCACCCGCGACCATTACATCGGCGTCGCCGCGCCGGATCATCTCGCTGGCCTCGCCAATCGCATTGGTGCTGGAAGCGCAGGCGGTCACGACCGCCATGTTCGGGCCGCGCAACCCAAAGGAGATTGCCACCTGCCCGGCCGCGGTATCCGGCAACATCATCGGCACCGTGAACGGACTGACCCAGCGCGGTCCACGATCGATGAACTTGCGCAATTCGTCCAGAATGGTACCGATTCCGCCGATTCCTGAGCCGATGATCGCTCCGATGCGGTCCCGGTTGGCTTCGGTGATTGCTAGCCTGGCGTGCTCGATGGCCTGCTTGGTCGCTACAATCGCGAATTGGGTGAAGCGATCGACACGCCGCGCCAGCTTGGCGCCCAAGTGGACCACCGGGTCAAATCCCTTGACCTCCGCCGCGAACCTGGTCAGAAAGTCAGTGGTATCGAAATGGGTGATCGGCGCCACGCCGCTTTGACCGGCAATCAGGCTTTCCCAGGTCTCCCGAACGGTGTTGCCGAGCGGCGTGATTGCGCCCAGACCAGTAATGACAACTCGCTTGCGATCCAAGGCTTCCTCCTGCTCCAAACTGGCGCTGGGCGCCAGCAAGTTTCACATTCGACAAACCGTGCAAGACGGTGCGCTGCCGCGGACAGTTCGCCTGCCTGTGCCGCGAGGGGTCCCTGTTGCCCCAAGGTTACTTGTGCGCCGAAGCGGCACGGCTGAGGAGTATAACACCCCGCTCCCCCGTAGGGTTGCGGAAGGCCGCCGTGATAGAATTCTGAGCCTTGTCCCGCCCCAAGGCAAGAATGCACTTATGTTAGATCGATTCCGGTCCAGAGCATGATCCTGGTAACCGGCGCGACCGGGTTTGTCGGCCAGTTGGTGGTACGGAGGCTGGCTCAGGCGGGCCACCCGGTCAGAACCTTGATCCGACCCAGCCGCCGGTCACCGCGAATCCCCACTGGAATCCCGGTTGAAGTGGCGATCAGCAGCCTGATCGACAAACGCGGCGTTCGCGCGGCTCTGGTGGGGGTAGACGCCGTCGTCCACCTGGCAGGTGCTGAGAGCACCGGCGAGGCCGCCAGGCTTCAGGCGGTCGATGATGAGGGAACCCGGGTGTTGGCGACTGCTGCGCAGCAGGCCGGCGTGCACCGGCTGCTGTATCTGAGCCACCTCGGGGCGGAACCATCGTCGGCCTTCCCGGCACTGCGGGCCAAAGCGTTGGCCGAAGGGCACATCCGCAAAAGCCAGGTGCCGCACACCATCCTCCGCAGCGCGCCAGTCTACGGCCCCCACGATCACTTCACAACCTCGCTGGCGATGCTGCTGGCCGTCTCTCCAGGCATCTTCCCGCTCCCCAGCAACGGATCCACCACGCTGCAGCCAGTGAATATTGAAGACCTGGCAACCTGCATCCTGTGGGCGTTGGAAGACGCCTCGCTGGCCGGAGCGACTCTCGAGCTAGGCGGACCGGAATTCTTCGCTCTGTCCGAAATCGCTGAAATGGTGATGCAGGCGACCGGCACCCGACGCTGGATCGTGAACGCCTCGCCACCGTCGCTGCGAGCGGTCACCTGGCTGCTGAGTCGCACGCTGCCGCGCTCACCGATCACCTCGTTCTGGCTAGACCACCTGGCCAGCAGCAAGACCGCCGGGTTGGATGCACTGCCGCGGCTGTTTGGCCTGAAGCCGGCGTTGATGGGCGAGAGCCTGGACTACCTGCGCAATCGAAATTGGGGCTGGGCACTGCTGCGGGAGCAGATCGCCCACCGGAACGGTCGAGAATGGTAATACGACCACTCAAGACGCCGGCCGAGATGGCGCAGCTGGAGCAGCTCCAGCGACTGGTCTGGCCGGATAGTGAGACCGACATCGTGCCGGTTCATCTGTTGCTGACCGTTGCGAACAGCGGCGGAATCGTGCTTGGTGCGTTGGATGGCGAGCAGGTGGTGGGCTTTGTTTTCGGCTTCCTCGGCACCGACGAGAGTACCCCAGACCGGGTGGCGATGGCGCGGCTGAAACATTGTTCACATCAGCTTGGGGTTCACCCAGATTACCGCGGCCATGGCCTGGCGCTTCAGCTCAAGTGGGCTCAGCGAGATCAGGTGATGCGTCAGGGCATCCGATTGGTGACCTGGACCTACGATCCGTTAATGAGCATCAATGCCCACCTGAATATTCGGCAGCTGGGCGCGGTGTGCCGGGTCTACAAGCGAGAGGTGTACGGCGAAATGCGCGATGGTCTGAACCGCGGGCTTGCATCCGATCGCTTCCAGGTGGATTGGTGGGTCACGTCCAACCGAGTGGAAACCCGGTTGGAGGCGGCTCGCCCGCCGCTTGATCTGGCAAACTACCTCTCAGCCGGCGCCCAGAAGGTGCTTTCGGCTGGGCTGGACGATGACGGTCTTGCGCGACCCGGAGAACGGATCGAGCGGCCGAGCAGCAACCTGGCGCTGGTCGAGATCCCCTTTGACTTCCTGGGAATTAAGTCTCGCGACATCGATCTGGCGCAACAATGGCGGATGCTGGCCCGATCGGTGTTCGAGCAGGCATTCGACGACGGTTTTGTGGTCACCGACTTCGTCCATTTGGGGGGCGAGAAGTTCCCACGCTCCTATTATGTGCTCAGCGCCGGCGAGAGCACCTTGGGATGAAGATTGAAGCGGTCGAGCTGTACCAGGTGAGTATGCAGTTGCAGGCGCCGTTCGAAACCTCGTTTGGCGTGGAACTCGAGCGTCAGTGTCTGGTCTTGCGAGTGCAGGCCGAGGGCCTAGAAGGTTGGGGCGAGTGCGTGGCCGGTCGCTTCCCCGGCTATTCCTACGAAACCGGTCAGACCGCCTGGTCGATGCTCGGCGAGTTCATGATTCCCGCCGTCTTGGGCGCGGATCTTGGCGATCCGCGGCAACTGGGCGCCGCAATCCGGTCGGTGAACGGACATCCAATGGCCAAGGCCGGGCTCGAGCTGGCGCTCTGGGACCTGTTCGGGAAGGCTTCAAATGCGCGGCTGGTGGACCTGCTCGGCGGGGAGCGGCCGTCGGTACCGGTCGGGGTGTCAGTCGGAATCCAACCGTCCGAAGACCAGCTGCTCGAAGTGGTCGAGTCGTTCGTCGAGCAGGGCTACCCGCGTGTCAAGCTGAAGATCAAACCAGGGCACGATATCAATCAGGTGAGGGCGGTTCGTCAGCGATACCCCGACTTGCCCTTGCAGGTGGACGCCAACGCCGCCTACCTGCCGGACAACACCCAGGCTCTCGAGCAGTTGG
>CAZGCX010000122.1:1310-7481 GCA_964524585.1 uncultured Anaerolineaceae bacterium | reverse complement strand
TGGATGAGGTGTGGGCGGAGGTCGGAGCGCGCTTCGAATTGGACTCGGAGCAACTTTCCCAACTGCAGGCTGACTTCTGGAGCGGCGACGCCATCGACGCGGAGTTGGTCCAGTTCATCAAGGGATTGCGGCCGGAGTACAAGACCGGCATGATCACTAATGCCTGGCAGGATACTCGCCGCTACATCGAGGATATCTGGCAGATCGGCACGCTCTTCGACCAGATCGTCGTGTCTGCCGAGGTCGAGCTGGCCAAACCGGACCCGGACATCTACCGGCTGACACTTGATCGGCTGCAGGTCGCACCGCAAGCTTCGGTGTTCGTGGACGACTTCTCTGAGAACATTCAAGCCGCACAAGAGCTCGGCATGCAGGCAGTGCACTTTCGAGAGCGCCAGCAGGCGATTCAGGACCTGCAACAAATTCTCGCCGCAGCAGTCTGAACGACGCCCGTGCAGCGCCGCTTTACGGCACACAACCGATCATGAACTGGGGGCCCCGTTAGGTGCGATCCAGCTTGTCGTCACTGAAGCTCGATCGGCGGATGCTGATCTTCCTGATCGGGATGGCGCTCACCCAGCTCTCGATCAGCATGCCGCTGATCCAGATCCCGGTCTACATCCGCGAGCTCGGCGCTTCCATCTCCGATATCGGCGTCTTCTTCACGGTCTCGATGGTCTTTCCATTGGTGGTGAAGGTCTTCGGCGGTTGGCTGGCCGATTCGGTGGGCCGGCTGCGGATCATCTTTGCCGGAAGCGTGGCAGGAGTACTGACCTTCGCCGCCTATGCACTGGCTCCAACCTGGCAGTCAGCGCTGATCGCCCCGGCCCTGATGGCTGTCACTTCGGCGCTGACCATCCCCGCCTACTTCGCCTACATCGCCGACATCGCCCCGCCGCAGACCCGCGGCCGGATGTACGGGGTATCACAGACTGTCTACCGTGCGGCCGGCGTGATCGCACCGCCGGTTGGCGGCCTGATCGGGGCCAGCCTGGGCTACCGAGTGATGTTTGCCAGTTCGACCGTAATCTTCGGCATCTCGGCCGTCATCTTCTTCATCTTGATACGCTCCGGACCGTCGCTTTCCGAACCCGATCAGGAGTTCTCGTTCAAGGCCTTCCGCAGCTCCATGGGGGAGCTGGGCACATTGTTCCTGGCCGGCGGGGTGGTGACCTGGATCTTGCTGGTGGACGGGGTACGGGACATCGCCTTTAGCCTTTCGTTCGATCTGATGCCGGTGTATCTGACCGACATCGCCCACATCAGCAAGGAGGGCATCGGGCTGCTGTTCGGAATCTACGGCATCGCCCCGCTGCTCTCGCTCTATCCCGCCGGCCTGCTGGTCGATCGCACCAGCGAACGGGCGGTGATTGCCGCCGCATTGGTCTGTGTGGTGAGCTCCCGCCTGGTGTTCGCCCTGGCGCAGGGCTTCTGGGGATTCGGGCTCTCGTGGATCCTGCTCGGCCTGGGTGCCAGCCTGTTCGAACCGTCGGGCGGCTCGCTGATCGCCAAGGTGGTCCCGCGTCGGCTGCGTGGGACCTTCTTCGGATTGTTTGCCACCACCTTGAGCATCTTCTCGCTGCCGGCGCCATGGATCGGCAGCCAGATCTGGGACCTGATCGGCCCCCGTTACCCGTTCCTGATCACCGTCGCGCTGGGCAGCCTGACCATTCTGCCAGCCTGGTTCAAGCTATTCGTACCCAAAGACCACAGTGCTGATGCCCCATCTCATGCTGCCCCGCAGCTGGCCACACTGCTAACTGTGACGGTGCGGGCCGGCGAACCGATCGGCTGGCTGCCGCTCGCCGAGCAGGCTGTCATTCGCTATCAAGGGGTAATCAACCGCAGCGACCCGGAATCGCTCAGCGCCTACTTTGGGCTGGCTCCACACCGGGCCCCGCCCCAGGTCAGTGCGCTGCTGGCGACCCATGCCGGGCTGTCAATCGCCGACCAGTTGCGCACGCTAGCCGGTGAGCAGCCGTTGTTCTATGGCATGGGCATTGCCACCGGTCCGGTCGATACGCCTGCACCACCTTCCGAAACCAACCGAGACCAGGGCATACAGCAGGACGAACCGGTCGCGAACCTGCTGCGAGACGCGCAGCGACTGCAGCAGCTCTCGCGGGGCGCGGATCTGCTGATCAGCGGCGCGACCTACGGCTTCCTCGGGCCGACACAGAGTCAGTTTGAGTTTGGGGGGAATGGGCCGGTCGACTTGACGGGAATGACCGGGTACCAGGTGCTCGGGCGCACCGAACAGCTCGATCCAGGTTCAGCAAACGCCGGCTAGATCCTGCTTCTCTTGAATCGCTTGCTGACAGGGGAAATGTTAAGAGCCTCCTGTCATTCGCTGGACGGCCGGCACTGCCGCTCTTGCCGGGGTGGCCCCACATCTGAACGCCGCAGGGAAGGGCGGAACTTTGACCGACCGGCGTGCTACTTCCCTTCGCCACCCACTGAATGGCTCGGGTTGGTTTGGTCAAAGAAACGCCACGGCCGACGAGGGGTTAGCAGTCCTTTGATGGCCTGAGGCTCTTTCCGTCTCGACTCTACGGGCTCTTGGTAAAAGAGTCAATCGCCGTCACGCTTAAAAAAGGTACTAGTTGAGGCGAAGCCGAAATCCCTGCTTGCGCCCCGCGGGGTGTGGGGTTGAGGCCAAGCCGAATTCCGTGCCAGGTCGGTCGCAATCTGCGCCGCTCGAGGTCTCGCCGGACCGCACGCACCCGACTAGGTCACCAGATCCAGCGGAGCGGTGGCTACTTGGCGGCTGCGGGCCCGAAGCTGCGAGAGGCGCTGCCGCACCTCGGCCAAGGTCGCCTCGGTTTTCTCGATCCGCTCGCGCTCAATGCGCACGAATCCTGTATAAGGTGCCACACCTTCCTTGAGACGGGCAATGGCGCCTTCGGCTTCGGCAGTGAATTGCGTCGTCAAGGCGCTGACCAGTTTGGTTCTAAGAGTGTCCATCTTCGCTCTGAAGTTGTCTTTGGCATGCTTGCGTTTGCGAGGAATCACGAAGAAACCGAGGATAGCCATCGTGCCGGCGGTCAACAGCCCGGTAATATCGAGCGTCGAAGAGAGCACTGCAACGGTGACCAGTGCTCCCAGGCCGACTGCGCCGGCTTCCAGCAGTGCGGTCTGCGCCACGGCAGCTTCGACGCCCGACGCTAGTTCGCTCGCTTCCCGACCGAAATCATAGGTCTCCACAATCGTCTGCGCGGTTCTGCCCACGGTGTCGATCAGTTCACGGCGCCGGGTTTCCCGCGGTCCGCCGACCTCCCCGACCGCCGGTCCAACGGATCGGGCCCGGCGCCGCTGCAGGTAGGCCATCACTTGCTGCCAGCCGTGGAAGTCCTTCTGCACCAGCCAGTCGATCAGCCGCTGCACTTGATCCTCGATCTGCTGCGGCACATCGGCCAGCACCTGTTTCTCGAACCGAGCCCGCACCCTGTCACCGCGGGTCAGTTGTCTGATGTTGGTCAATCGCAGGGTATTGTCGAAGAAGTCGAGGCCGCGCTGTTCCAGTTGGTGCAGAATGTTTTCGACCTCGGCCAGCCGGGGGGTGAGCTCGCTGCGCAGGCCACGCTCAAAATCGGTGAGGATGGATTCCAGCGAGCTGACCGTTTCCTGGTCCTCGCTCAAGTCATCCGCCCGGGCTTGCAGCGTCGTCTCGGCCCGCGCAATCAGATTGTCGGCCACGCCCAGCGGGTTGTTCAGCTTCAGCTGAATCATCGTGGCGTCGTCGAGGGTTGCCAGGATGAACGCTTCCAACTCGTCCAGCCGACTGGCGGCGCGCAGCTGGCGGCGTTTATCAGGATCGGCTTCGTCAGCTGCACGCTGAGCCAGCCTCGCCGAAACCGGAAAAATCTCAGGCGGGTCGTCCAACAGGGTTGAAGCGTGCTTGAGCACGAAGTCCGATACTTCCCGCAGCGCCTGCTCGTTTTCGAAAGTGTCGGCCTTGTTGACCACAAAGATGATCTTCTTCCCCCAGGCCAGGATCCGCTCCAGAAACTGCCTTTCGCTTTCCGTCATTGGCCGGTCCGCCGAGGTGGTGAACAGCACCAGGTCACTGCGAGGTACGAACTCGTCGGTGAGCCGTTCGTGATGTCGGATCACGGCGTTGGTGCCCGGCGTGTCCACGATGTTCAGTTCTTGCAGCAGTGCCAGCGGATAGGTTTGGATGGCGAAGTCCTCGTCCACTACCTGGGCTGTGGCCTGCTCGCCCCATTTCACCAACGTGACCTGCGAGGTGGTGGGGGTAGCGCCCTCGGGCAGTACCTGCTCACCCAGCAGTGCGTTCACCAGGGCGCTCTTGCCAGAGTTGAACTCACCGACAACGACCAACAGGAACAGCTCGTCTAGTTGGAGCGTGGCCTTCTCCAGTGTCGCCAGACCGTCACGCGGGACATCGATCTCGGCCAGCGCCAGTTGAATCTCCGCCAGCGCCTCCTTTTCCTGGCGCAGAAACTGGGCTTGTTCATCAGTTAGCACGGATTGCCGCATGCGGTTCCTCGAAGGAGCGACTCACGGGCAGTCGGCGGATTGGCGCGCCCGACCACCGCGCAGGCCTATTCTACTGAGAATCCATTGACCACTGACGCGTTGAAGGGACCGGCGAGGCCTTGCCGGTCATCTCGGTTCAGGACTGTGTCGCGACTGACCGCCGAGTGGCCGTTTGCGACCGAGAACGCGCGGGCGGGGGCTTTGGTCCACCCCGAGGCACAACCGGGTCCGGGGTCTCGATCAGGGCTGTTCGCCCCCCAGCCCGGCGAGCTCCTCTCTGACGGCTTGCGCCTGCTCGTGCCGCCCACTCTGTTCGTATGCCGCAGTCAACTGCTGATACAGCTCGCGCAGCTGTGCCTCGAATTCTGCGCTGAGCGGCGGCGAATCCCGCGCGATTTGGCGCGCCCTCTCCAAATGCGCAATCGCCTCGCTGGTTGCGGAAAGTAAGAGCGCATCGCGCCCGGCGGCCACGCTGCGGCGGAATGCTGCGGCCTCTTCCCCGGCCGCGAGCGCGTGGTGAGCCAACGCGGCCGGACGGACCTTGGCTGTTTCCAGCAGCTTCAGCGCCCGACGGTGGAACTGTCGTCGGCGCGCCTCCCCGGCTTCGGTATAGACCACCTCACGAACCATGTTATGCACAAATCGGTATTCGATTGAGCCAACCGACTCCGCCGCTTCCGCCAGCAGTCGACTGCTGATCAACTCGTCCAAAGCAGCTAATCCCTCATCGTCCCCCACTTGGGAAACCGCGCATAGGCGCTCGAAGGTGATCTGTTGCTCAAGGACCGCTCCGGCGCACAGCAACTCGAAGCCATTGGGGCTGAGCCGGTTCAGGCGAGCGCGGATCACTGCCGTCACGGTTGACGGAACCCGAGCTGCCCTCCCAAGATCGTGCACCACGTCAACTCGAAATGCCCACGTGCGGTCCGGCTTCCGCGTCGGGTGAATGGCACGCCTCTCAACCAGATCCTTCAGGGTCTCGATCAAATAGAACGGATGCCCGCGCGTCTCGTCGAACGCCCATTGAGCAAAGTCGGCGTCGGGCGGCGCCAGAATAGACTGCACCATCTGCACCGTATCGAGTTCTCCAAGCGGCTGCAGGTCGACATACAGCGGTTCCAGAATTCGCTCCATCTGCGCCAACCATTCAGCCAAATCCGCGCTCCCGGACCGAGCCAGCGGGCGCAAGCCCTCTGGCCGCAGGCTGAGCAGCAACATGATTCGTGCGGCGCCCTCCCGCCAGCGCTGGGCGGCGTGCTGCAACACCTCCAGCGTGGCGCGATCCGCCCATTGCAGATCGTCGACAAACAGCATCAGCGGCGCCCTCTCCGCCAGGGCCACGGTCAGGCGGACCAGCGCCTCCACGATATTCGATCGATCCACCTCCGCCGCTCCAGAAGCGGTAGGCAGGTCGGGTAAGCGGTCTCGAAAATCAGGCAGCAGCGAGCCGAGCGGGGCCAGCCAGGCCTCGTCCAATACGCCTTCGGTCCCGCTGCCGAGAGCGAGCCAAGTTCGGATCGCCTCGATGAGCGGCTGAAGCGGCGTGAGGCTGCCGCTCTCGTAGGCAGATCCTCGCAGCACTTCCGCCCCTTGCGCAGATGCCCTGGCCAGGAACTCGGTCGCCAAGCGAGTTCTGCCGACCCCGGCCTCGCCGCGCAACACAACCAGCTG
>CAZGCX010000122.1:0-1300 GCA_964524585.1 uncultured Anaerolineaceae bacterium | reverse complement strand
AGCTGGGAACGTCCGGCCGCCGCATGCTGGAAACTCTCCAAAAGTGCACTTTGCTCGGGCTCCCTGCCTGCAAACAGGTTTTCAATCACGGCGAGTGGTGCGTCTGCTCGCCCAGCTGGTGCCTCAGCTCGGGGGATCGGGTGCCGGGTCCGAATGTGGTCTGCCAACGACTGGGTATCAGGACCCGGCTCCACATTGAGTTCAGAAGCCAACCTGGTCCGGCATGCCTCGTAGACTTCGAGCGCCTGCCCGCGCTCACCGGCCGCGAAGTGGGCCCGCATCTTGCGGCGATAGGCCACTTCGTTTAGCGAATCGAGCGCGATCCAGCGCGAGGCGGTCTCCACCACCTCAGCGAATTCACCCCTCCCGTATTGGATTTCTGTCAGCCGGTCGAGGATCAAGCCAAGCCGCCGACGCCAGACTTCGCGTTGGAGGTCGGCCCAATCATCGAATCCGGGCGCATCACCGAGTGAAAACCCTGCGAGAAAATCGCCGCGATAGAGGGCTGCAGCATGCTCCAGGATGGGCCGGCTGGTGGGACCTCCCTGAAGTGCCCGGCTCGAACGGTCGGCGCGCGCCTGTTTGTAGGCGCTTTCCACGCTGTGCAGGTCAAGCTCGAAATCGGCACTTGATCGGATGGTCAGCCCGCTTTGGTCGATGGAAAGCAATGAGGCTTCGGCCTGACCTCCGTCCTGGCGGAGGGAGGATTGGAGGCGGTTGAGAGTGCTGCGCAGCGACGCCCGGCTGCGATCCGGGTCTGATTCTGGCCAGAGAAGGGCTGCCAGGTGCTCGCGCGGCTGCGGCCCACCCTCCAGCGCCAGATAGATCAACAGCGCCAGCGTTTTGCGGGTTGGAAACGTCAGCGGCAGCTTGCCCAAACGCACTTCGGGCGGCCCCAGCAAGAACAAGTGTAGTCGGCTCATACCCTCCGCTGACAGGGTCCTTGTGATGTTTGTGTGACGCCCTCTCGCTATGCTAAATCCAAGACGCGAAGTGAGTCAAGCGATGGCCCGAAATGCGCTTGGGCCCACGAGAACGATACACAGGCGGAAGCAGGCGCCGGCGACAAGCTAGTACGGCAGCCCGATCCGTTGAAGGAGTCCGAGGACGATAAGCCTGACTGCTAGTCGATGCGCTGACAGTTCGATTGCGGGAACAGGCGGGAACCACAAGTTGGAGGAAATGGATGTCTGGGATCGTCATGTCAAACCCAATCACGCCCGGCAAGGTGGAAGCCTGGCGGCGTTTCTGCCAGGAATTGGGCGGCAGCCGGCGCAAGAGCTATGAAGCCTCCCGCCGG
>CAZGCX010000121.1:0-7483 GCA_964524585.1 uncultured Anaerolineaceae bacterium | reverse complement strand
CAAGCCGGAGTGGATGATCATGACCGTACTGCCAGTCATCCCGCCGGATCTGCGCCCAATGGTCCAGCTCGACGGGGGCCGGTTTGCCACATCCGATCTCAACGACCTGTACCGACGGGTGATCAACCGCAACAACCGGTTGAAGCGCCTGGTGGAGCTCGGCGCACCGGACGTGATCGTGCGCAACGAAAAGCGCATGCTGCAGGAAGCGGTCGACTCGTTGATTGACAACGCCCAGCGTGGCAAGGCGCTTTCGCGCCGCGGTCGCCGCGAGCTCAAGTCGCTCAGCGACATGCTTAAAGGTAAGAAGGGGCGGTTCCGCCGGAATCTGCTCGGCAAGCGAGTGGACTACTCGGGCCGCTCGGTGATTGTGATCGGGCCGCACCTCAAGCTATTCCAGTGCGGATTGCCCAAGACCATGGCGTTGGAGCTGTACCGTCCATTCGTGATCTCGAAGCTGGTGCTGTACAACTACGCCGCCAACGTCAAAGGTGCCAAGCGCATCATCGAGCGTGAGCGACCGGAAGTTTGGGAAGTGTTGGAAGAGGTCATCAAGGACCGCCCGGTCCTGCTCAACCGGGCCCCCACCCTGCACCGACTGGGCATCCAGGCATTCGAGCCGGTGCTGGTCGAGGGCAAGGCAATTCAACTCCATCCGTTGGTGTGCGCGGCCTTCAATGCAGACTTCGACGGGGATCAGATGTCGGTGCACGTACCGCTATCGCGCCTGGCAGTGACAGAGGCGCGCGAGCTGATGCTCTCGAGCAAGAACTTGCTCAAACCAGCCGATGGCGAGCCAATCGTAGGACCGTCGAAGGACATGGTGTTGGGTGTGTACTACCTCACCATGGATGTCGAGCACAAGATTAAGGACCGGGATCGGCGGGCCTTCTCCAGCATGGACGAAGTGGAGATGGCGTATGCGCTTGGTCAGATCGATGTTCACTCTCCGATCAAGCTGCAGGTCGACAGCTGGTACGACGATGACAACCTTCGGTTGGCAGAACCCGAGCGGCGGGTGGTTCTGACCACCGTGGGCCGGGTGTTATTCAATGCGGTGCTCCCAGAGGAGATGCAGTTCGTCAATCGGGTGCTCGACAAGGAAGCCATGCAGGGTCTGGTCGGGGAGATTTATCACCTGCTGCGCGAGGACGGCACCCCGGCGGTGGTCGATGCGATCAAGGACATCGGTTTCGCCTACGCCACTCGGTCTGGAACCACGATTGCGGTCTCCGACATCACGGTTCCAGAGGAGAAGAGCGCGATCATCGCCCGGACTTTGGAGCAGGCCGAGGCCGTACGGCGGGAGTACCAGCGCGGGCTCCTCACGGAGCAGGAACAGAACGAACGAATCATCGAGCTGTGGCAGCAGACGACTTCCGAGGTCGCCTCGGCTGTCAAGAGTGGGATGGATCCGGCCGGCAACCTGTCGACGATGGCGATCTCGGGCGCTACCAAGGGCGGCTTCGGACCCATCTCTCAGTTGGCCGGCATGCGCGGCCTGATGGCCGATCCTGCTGGACGGATCATCCCGTTGCCGATCCGCTCGAACTTCCGCGACGGACTGAACACGCTCGAATACTTCATTTCCACCCACGGCGCCCGTAAGGGCCTGACCGACACCGCGCTGCGAACTGCCGATGCTGGCTACCTGACACGCCGGCTGGTCGACGTAGCGCAGGACATGATCATCAACGCCGACGACTGCGGCACCGACCAGGGGCTGGAGGTCCGGCGCAGTGACGACGTGGCGGGGCAGACCTTTGACACCCGGCTGATCAGCCGGGTGCTGGCCAAGCGCGTGACCGATCCAGATACCGGCGAGGTGCTCTTCCCACGTGGCACGCTGATCGGATCGCGCGAAGCCAAGCTGATCGAGCGCTCCAAAGCCGAAGAAGTCACGGTGCGCTCTCCGCTGACCTGCGAATTGCAGTTCGGCATGTGCGCGCAGTGCTACGGTATGGATCTGGGGCGAGGCAAGATGGTGGAGCTGGGGGCGGCAGTTGGGATCGTGGCAGCGCAGTCGATCGGCGAGCCCGGCACGCAGTTGACCCTCCGGACCTTCCACACCGGCGGCGTTGCAGCCGGTGGCGACATCACGACCGGCCTACCCCGGGTGGAGGAACTGTTTGAGGCTCGCAAGAAGCCCAAGGGCGAAGCCATCACCTCCGAAATCACTGGCACGGTGGAGATCCTCACTCCGGATAGCCCTGACGGGCAGCGGGTGGTGCGAGTCTCCAACAGCCAGATGTTGCGGGACGAGTACGAGATCCCTGGCAATTGGTCGCTGAAGGTCGAAAACGGCGATGAGCTGGAACTCGGTACCTTGATTGCCAGCCGCGGCGAGGCGAGCATGATGGCAGCCCACGCCGGGAAGGCGCAGGTCAAGAACGGCAAGGTGACCGTTTCCTATGAGCAGAACGACGAGGCCGAGTACGACGTGCCCGCCAGCGCCCGCTTGTTGGTGAAACACCGCCAAAAGGTCACAGCTGGCGACCAGCTCACCGAGGGTTCGCAGAATCCGCACCGGATCCTGCGGATCTTGGGCGGGGAGGCCACTCAGCTCTACCTGCTCACCGAAGTGCAGCAAGTCTACCGGTCGCAGGGCCAGAACATCAACGATAAGCACTTTGAGGTGATCATCCGCAAGATGCTATCGAAGGTGCAGATTTCGGCTCCGGGCGGGACCGAACTGCTGCCGGGCGACCTGGTCGACCGACTGTACCTGCATCGGCTGAACCAGCAGATGCGGGAAGAGGGGAAGGCGCCGGCCCGAGCGATCCAGGTTCTGCTGGGGATCAGCAAGGCCTCGCTCAGCACCGAGTCGTTTCTATCCGCCTCCTCCTTCCAGCACACAATCAAGGTACTGGCCCGGGCAGCCATCGAGGGCAAGATCGACTATCTGCGCGGCCTGAAAGAAAACGTGATCATCGGCAAGCTGATCCCGGCCGGAACCGGTTTCCCCGGCGAAGAGGTGGTCTTGCACGACGAGCGCCTGGACGGGGAGCTGGAGCTGGACGAGATCGAGCCCTCGGAAGAGGAATCGGCTGAAGAGCCGATGCCCGAAGCGGAGATGGTCGCCGCGGACTGATATAATCTGCGGCTGCGCCCTCGGAGCGGCGCCGATGGATTGAGATGAAATACGCGATCTTAGAGCACGGTGGTAAGCAGTACGTCGCCGAAGAGGGCGGACGAATTGAAATCGACCGGCTTGCTCAGGAGGTTGGCAAGTCGGTGGAGTTCAAGTCGGTGCTGCTTGTGGCGGACGGGAAGAAGATTGAGGTCGGCTCACCCTACGTGAACGGCGCAAAGGTCAAAGGCAAGGTGCTGGAGCACGCCAAGGCCAAGAAGGTCACGGTATTCAAGTACAAACCGAAGGAGCGCTATCGCAGAAAGCAGGGGCACCGACAGCAGCTGACCCGAGTTTCGATCGAGGAAGTCGCGCTCGGCGGTTCCAAAGCGGAGGCCGAGGCGAAGTCCGAGACCAGTTCAGCCTCGAAGTCTCAGTCGGCTGCACGAACTACGGCCGCCAGGCGGTCAAGCAAGCGGGGCGGCGGTGCCAGTAGCGCGAAATCCGGTGGCACCAGCAAGCGACAGGCGAAGTCCGGCAGCTCCGGCGGCCGCAGCAAGAAGGCCGACGCAGAATCCGGCGCGGATCAGGACAAGTAGGCACCAGGCAGGACAGACGATGGCACATAAGAAGGGCGGCGGGTCAACCCGCAACGGAAGAGACAGTCATTCGCAGCGTTTGGGCGTCAAGCGCTACGCCGGAGAGTTTGTGCTCTCGGGGCACATCCTGGTCCGGCAGCGCGGCACCCGCATCCATCCCGGCGCCAACGTCGGGAAGGGCGGAGACGACACGCTGTTTGCCACGGTCGATGGTTTGGTCGAGTACGATTACGCACGTGGCGGCCGCCGCAGGGTGAACGTGGTGCCGCACGCGGAAGCATCGGAGGCTTCGCAATGAAGCCTGAAATCCACCCCACCTACTACCCAGAGGCCACGGTGATTTGTGCCTGTGGAAACACATGGACGACCGGTTCAACCGTAGAGACGATTCACACCGACGTCTGCTCAGATTGTCATCCTTTCTACACTGGAGAGCAGCGTATCGTCGATACTGAGGGCCAGGTCGATCGCTTCTATCGCAAGCTGGAGGCGCGCCAGGAGTACCTTCAAGAGGCCAAGCAACGTGAAGCGGCCCGTACCTCGCCCGACATCACGATTGCCGAGCTTGAGTTGGGCAAGCGAGCGGAGGGCGCCCTGGCCAAAGCCGGCATTACGATTGTCGGCCAGGCGCTCGAACGCATGGAGCAGGGCGACGCCGCCATGCTCAGCATCGAGAACTTCGGGCGAAAGGGGTTGGCCGACTTGAAGCGCCGGTTGAAGGCGCGCGGGTTTGAACTGCCGGAGGCAGTGCCAGAGCCGTCGCCCTGACCCCCGGTGGATGATGTAAACTCAAGGCAGGTGCGCAGGCACCTGCCTTTTTGATTTCCAGACACGTGACCAAGTGACCGGATCAATCGAAGTCATCACCGGATCGATGTTCAGCGGCAAGACCGACGAGCTCATTCGACGGCTGCGGCGGGCCGTTATCGCCAAGCAGCGGGTTCAGGTATTCAAGCCGCGGATCGACGATCGCTATGACCGGGACAAAGTGACCTCGCACGCCGGAAGCGAATTCGAGGCTTCGCCAGTGGTGGAGATCGGCATGCTTGCTGAACAGCTCTTACCCGACACGACCGTGGTGGCGCTGGATGAGGCGCAGTTCTTCGAAATGCAGGTGGTCCAGGTTGCACAAGAACTGGCGGACCGTGGGCTGCGAGTGATCGTGGCCGGGCTGGATTCGGACTTCCGCGGACAGCCATTTGGGCCGATGCCATGGCTCATGGCGACCGCCGAGCGGGTCGACAAACTGCACGCGATCTGCATGGTGTGTGGTGAACCCGCCTCACGAACCCAACGGCTGATCGATGGCAAGCCGGCGCGGGACGACGATCCGATCATCGTGGTCGGGGCCAGCGAACTGTACG
This sequence comes from uncultured Anaerolineaceae bacterium, assembly GCA_964524585.1. GTDB lineage: Bacteria > Chloroflexota > Anaerolineae > Anaerolineales > E44-bin32 > JADFRG01. Next base: position 2,450 of record CAZGCX010000121.1, on the reverse strand, counting down.
AAGCCCGCTGCCGTCAGCATCATCAGGTGCCGACATGATGGACCTCCACCAGTACCTGGAAGAGGTCCTGATCAGCGAGGATCAGCTGCAGCAGCGCATTGCCGAATTGGGAGCCGAGATCAGCCGCGACTACCAGGGCCAGGACCTGCTGCTGATCTGTATCCTGCGCGGCGGGGTGCTCTTCCTGTCCGACCTGATGCGTCAGATCACCGTTCCACACAGCATCGACTTCATGGCTGTCTCTTCCTACGGTGCAGGTGCCCGCCGCTCGGAGGGGATGGTGCGGATCACGCTGGATCTAACCACCTCGATCCGAGGCAAGAACGTGCTGCTGGTGGAGGACATCATCGACAGTGGCAACAGCATCGCTTCCGTGCTGGGCATGCTGAGTCTGCGAAACCCGCGCACCCTGAAGGTCTGCACGCTGCTGGACAAAGCCGAACGGCGCGAGGCCGAGGTACCGATCGACTACCGCGGGTTCAAGATCCCAGACAAGTTCGTCTTTGGTTACGGACTGGACCTGGACGAATACTTCCGCAATCTGCCGTTCATCGGTGTGGTCAAGCCAGACAAAGTCTTCAAGTTTGAGCAAGCTAGCTAACCGGCTGTTGCCAGAGTCACTGCGGCCGCCGCTGTCGGAGGTCGGGCAGCTGTGGTTGGTTGGAGGAGCGCTGCGCGACCATTTCCTGGATCGGGTGCACCCGGATCTGGACTTCGCGGTCGACGGCCAGGCTTCGGAGCTCGCCCGGCGGATCGCCGACGCCCTGGGCGCGCACTACTACGCTCTGGACCGCCAGCGGGACGCAGGACGAGTGGTCCTCCCGGATCACCGGACGTTGGATTTTGTACGTCTACGCGGAGAGACCATCGAGGCGGATCTCAGGTTGCGCGACTTCACGATCAATGCGCTTGCGACTCCAGTCGCCGATGGCCCGGAGCTCAACGATCCGCTGCAGGGTTTGCAGGATCTACGGGATCGGCGCTTGCGGACCTGCAGCCCGACCGCGTTGAGCGACGATCCGGTCCGCGCGTTGCGGGCAGTGCGCATCGCCCATGAGCTGCAGTTGCGCATCACCCCTGAGACGATTTCGATGGTCCGGCAGGTCGCGCCTCAGTTGGCGGAGGCCTCAGCTGAGCGGGTTCGCGACGAATTGGCCCGGATGCTTGAGCCGAACTCGGCCGGGGCGTTGAGATTGGCAGGGGAGCTAGGAGTGCTGCAAACGATCCTGCCGGAAGCGGCCGAACAACCGGCCGCCTTTCGATCTGGGCTGGATTTGGCAAGCCGCCTGGCCGAGTTGCTGCAAGCGCTTGTCTCAGAGAGCCGTAGAGAGAACCTGGTGCATGGGCAGATGGCGCTCGCGCTGGCTGGTCTGCACGCACCACTGACTGCGCACTTGAGCCGGACCCTGATCGGCGGCCGGACCGCCGCGCAAATGCTGGAGTTGGCGGCCCTGTTTCGGCCGCTTTCAAACGGAGCGGCGTCGATTCTGCGCCGGACGCGCAAGCTGAGATTCAGCCGCCAGGAGGGGCAACTGGCGCTTGCAATCGTGCGGCACGCCGCAGCGGACCGACTGCACTCGTACTCCAACCCAGTGGGCCGTTCCCGCCTGCTCGAGGCAGTTGGCCAGGCGGGGCCGGAAGTAGTGCTGCTATCGCTGGCTGAGGTGTTGTTGGCCGGCGGCGGGCCCCCAGAGCATCGGCACTGGGAACATCAGCTGCAGGCGGCCAGAGCCGTGCTGGAGGTTGCGCTGGGGGAGGTGCAGCTGCCGCCCCCATTGATCAACGGCGATCAACTGATGAAAGGGCTCGAGCTGCAGCCTGGACCGATGATTGGAGAACTGCTCCGTCAAATACGTGAAGCTCAGCTAGGGGGCACAATTGAGGATCTGGAGCAGGCAATCGAGTTGGCACGCCAGTTGCTGGTCACTGAGCGATCTGGCGGATAACGATCAGGGGAAGAGCTCGGTCAGCGCCGGCTCATAGAAGCAGCGGCAGCCAAGTGGGTGGGAGCAGCCGGGAGCCGGCAACGCAGGGACCTCGCCCTTGGCGTAGGCGCCCTCCCGGTCACGGCAAGCTGGGCAAGCATCGTGGGCCACAATGAGCCGGATCTGGCTAACCCGAGGGTTATCTTGAAAGCGTGTCAGGGCGGCTTCTTGCGCGGAGCTCATACCGGGTAGGGATCCCTCTTGGTCATTCGATGCGCGATTCTAACCTGATCCTCCGGATGGTCACAGCCTGATGCGGCAAATCCTGCACGTCGACCTGGATGCCTTTTTCTGCTCGGTTGAAGAGTTGCTGAACCCAGAACTGAAGGGCAAGGCCTTTGTGGTGGGAGGTACGCCGGAAGGTCGTGGGGTGGTGACCTCGGCTTCCTACCCAGCGCGCCGATTCGGGATTCGGTCAGCGATGCCCACCTCGCGTGCAATGCGTTTGTGTCCGGAGTTGATGGT
>CAZGCX010000120.1:0-7501 GCA_964524585.1 uncultured Anaerolineaceae bacterium | reverse complement strand
CCGACATGCTCGCCGGCCACCTTCACCGGCAGCGCCAGCAGCTCGACATCGACCAGCGAGCCGTCTTTGCGCGAGCGCTTGCTGACCGCCCGCAACGTCCCCTCTTGCCAGACTTGCTCGGTGTAGTCGGTGGCCTCCGAGTGGATCTCGCCGGAGGCGATCAGCTCGTCGATGTTGCGGCCGATCGCTTCCTCGGCGCTGTACTGGTAGAGCTCCTCCGCCGCTGGGTTCCAGGAGACCACACGGGCTTGCAGGTCGGTGGCGATGATGGCCACCGGACTGTTCTGCACCAGCGCCTCGGAGTATTCCTTCTGGCTGCGAAGCTCGTTCTCGGCCCGTACCCGCTCGGTGATATCTAGGTAGATAGCAATCGCGCCGGCCGCTTGGCCTTCGGAGTAGACCGGGACCCCATGTAGTTCGACATCGACCAGGCTGCCGTCTTTGCGCACCCGCTGCGTGACGACCTGAATCATGCCGGACTTCAGCACGTCACGGTTGTACTGAACAGACTCGTCGCGCAGTTCGGCCGGCACCAGCAGCTGGTCGACGTTCCGCCCGACCGCCTCTTCGGCGGTATAGCCAAACAGTCGCTGGGCTGCCGGGTTCCACGAAACAATGCTATCGTCGGAATCAATGTTGACGATGGCAACCGGACTATGGTCGACAAGCGATTGTGAGAATTCTTTCTGGCGCTGTACCTCATCAAACAGGCGGGCGTTCTGGATCGCGATTGCCACCTGGCGTGAAAGCGACACCAGCACGCCCAGGTCATCTTCGGTGTACAGGCCGTTCTCGCGCGCCCGCCAGACTCCCATGGTGCCGATGATCTGGTCGCCCACTGTCAGCGGAGCCATCATCATGACGGTGCGTTCGTCCTCCGGCGTGCCGGGGACGTGCCTGCCGCGAGTGTCTGCCTGGGTGTCATTGACCACCTCTGGCTGGCCGGTTAGCGCCACGTTACCGGTAATCCCTTCGCCCAACTTCATGTCGGTGGCGGTGAACTGCTCGGCATGGTGACCGAGCGCGATCACGGTCTTGAGAGTTCCACCGTCGGCCTGCAGCAGACGCAAATTGACCGTACGCGAATTCAGCAGCTCCATGGCGCGGGCCCCGATCCGCTCCAGCACCGTGGACAGGTCCAGCGTGGCCGAGAGCTCCCGGGCGATTTCCGCCAGCGCCGACATCTCGGTCGCCCGCCGGCTGGTTTCGTCGAACAGCCGTACATTCTCCAATGCGACGCTCATACTGGAGGCCAACGTGGTCAGCAGGCGCAGGTCGGCCTCGTTAAAGGCGTCCTCGCGGTCCAGGTTCTCGAGCGAGATGACGCCCTTGGCCTCTTCACCAACGATGAGCGGTACGCCCAACCACGACTTCGACATCGCGCCGGCAACCACCACCGCTCCGTATTCCTCCATGTGCCGCTCCAGGTCTCGGTTGAACATCAGCGGCTTGCGGTTGTTGATGATATATGCGCCGAAGCCTCGCTCGCCGAGTTTTGCATCCTCGGGGAAGTGGCGCTCCCCTTTCTCGACCAGATAGCGGTACGAAAGCATGTCGGTTTCCGGGTTGTAGGTGGCGATGATGAGCGCTTGAGCGTCGAAAACGTCGCGGATCTTGTCACCCACCAGGTCGAATACTGCCTGCACCTCCAGCTTGGAGGCCAGCGCCTGCTCGACGCTGCTGATAATTTCCAGCTCGGCTGCGCGCTGCTCGGTTTCTTTTAGCAGACGATTGGTCTCCTCGAACAGCCGGGCGTTCTCGAAGGCAACCCCCATGCTCGCCGCCAGCGTGGTCAGCAGCCGCACGTCCGATTCGCCGAAAGCGCCTTCCCGCTGCATGTTTTCGACGGTGATCACGCCGGTGACCTGGTCGCCGGCGAGAATCGGCACACCCAGGAACGACAGCGGCGCGTCTGTACCGGGCAGCAGCGCGCCTCCGAATCTCTCCGACCAGGCCTGCATGTCGTGGTTGATCAGCAGCGGTTCGCGGGTCTGGATAATATGGCCGGAGAACGCACCGGCTTCGATCGGATTGAATGGGGGCAGTCGCTCGCCATGCTCGATCTCATAGGGATAGTGCACCAGGTTGGTCTTTGGGTCGTAGATCCGGATACCCATGTTCTGCCAGTCGAAAGCTTCCCGGATTTTGTCACCGACCAGATCGATGATGGCGTTGAACTCGAGTTGGGAGGCCAGCCCTTGCTGCACGCTGTTGATGATCGCCAGCTCCGCTGCCCGCTGCTGCATCTCCAGGTTGGCCCGCTCGAGCTCTTCAGTGCGCTCGGCCACCCGCTGTTCCAGCCCGGCATACAGTCGGGCGTTTTCGATGGCCGAGGCGGCCTGGTTGGCGAAGGCCGAAAGCAGGTCCACGTCGGACTGCGTGAACGGGCCGAACATGGAGTGGTTGTCGAGGTAGATCAGTCCAGTCAGTTGGCCGCGTGAGATCAAGGGCAAACCGAGCACCGACAGCGACTGCCGGATGTCCTCTGGGAGGTCGCTGGTCGGATCGAGCTCGGAAACCTGCTGGAGCAGCACCGGCGCACGCCGGTCCATGACCGAAGCAATTGCCGGTCCGGCGGCGGCCATCACCCGCTGGCCCTGATCTTCATCGAAGCCGCGCCCGGCGGTGAGGCCGGGGGTACCGGCATCATCCAGGAAAGCCAGCAGCACCCGTTCGGCGCCGCTGAGCTCGACCAGCTGGTCCATGATGAAGTCCAGCAGGCCGTGCAAGTCACGCCGTTCGTTCATGCGGGCGCCGATGGCCAGCATGCGCTTGAGTTGGTCTTGCAGGTTGCCCGGCCGCGATCGCTCGATCTCCAGGTCGATCCCGCGCGACTGTGCGCCTTCCACCCACTCGGTGACGATCTGCCGATTGGTAGGAACCTTGTTCAGATAATTGCGGTGCAATCCCTCGTCGCTGAGGGTGGCGGTGCCAACCATGGCCACCTGGCGGGCGCGCTGCAGTACCATCCAGGCGTAGGTGTCGGTGAGCTTGACCCCGGTCCCCTTCGACTTCTTGCGGCTGCGCTTGTTGGAGATCTCAGGGGCGGATTTAAGCACCTGGTAGTGTAGCCACCAGACGTCCTGCGGGGGGTAGTCGGCGGTGACGTCGCCCAGCGATTCCATCTTGGCGACCGCTTCGGAAGTCATGGCGTGCGCGGACTCCCAGTCACCCAACATCAGCTGAGCAGTTCCTTCCCATGCCAGCGAGATGCCGATTTCACTCGGACCGGCGTTTTCACGGAACAGCTCGGTGGCGCGATGAAGCTGCTCCACTGCTTCCTCAGGTCGCCCCCGGTCGAGGGCCAGCCGGCCCAGGCCAAGGTGATAGAAGGCCTGATTCAGTCCATGACCCATCTCGATCGCCAGACCGAGACCTTCCCGAAATGCTCGCTCTGCCTGCTCAAGCTTTCCGTGGTCGAGCTGAGCGCGGCCCAGGCTCTCGAGGTAGGTCGCGATGCTCATCCCCGATTGGGCCTCTCGGCCCATCGCAACCGCCCTTTCGATATAGTCGCTGGCGGTGCCGTACAGCCCAAGATTGCTGTACAGGAGCCCCAGATTGTTGAACATCGTGCTCTGGCCGATGCGATCCCCGATCGACTCAAAGATGGAGAGCGCCTGTTCTCCGAGAGCGCGAGATTCGGCGAAGTCGCTGGCATAAATTGCCAGCCCGTTGAAGGCGTGCGCTTCACACTCGCGATCGCCCAGCGCCCGCGCTAGTTCGGCCGATTTCCTGAGGCTCACAATCGCGGCTGGAGTGTCGCCGATGGCGGCTTCGATGCGGCCGATACGACGCAGGCAGTTCGCCTGGCCACCGCGATCCTCGAGTTCGGTGAAGATTCGCATAGCCTTGCGCAGGTATTCTCCGGCGGTCGCCTGCTCGCTGCTGAAGCGGACCGCGTCGCCAAGAACCATCAGGCTGGCAGCTTCCAGGCTTCGGTCGCCGAGCCGTTCCGACTTCTCCAGGGCGGTTCTGGCAGCTTGCTCCGCCTGCTTGAGGTCACCGCGGGTGATCGATTGCTGGCTCATCTCGCTTAGAGCGGCGATCTGGCGAGGGACATCACCGGCCTGCTCACTCAGCTCGACCATTGATCGAAGGTCGGTCAGGCCGGCTTCGGTGTTGCCAAGCCGCTTGTAGCAGGCGGCACGGCCCGCCAACAGCTCGTACTCGGCCGCCGGGTCTAGCTCGCCAGGTGTCTCCACAATAGCCTGGGTGTAAAGGGCGACCGCTTCCTCATAGGCCAGCGCCTCGGCCGCCCGTTCGGCCTGCGCCCTGAGCCGCGGTACGGCCGAGTCGGCCGGCTGGCCGTTGGTGGATGTTTCCTGTTCCTTGGCGATCTCGCTCATCAGCTGACTTCCTCGGCAGACCGAAAAGCAAGCAGGGTCATATCGTCGAATTGGCCGTGCGGTTGCTGGTACTCAATCAGCTGCTCGATGAGCAAATCGCATAGTTCCTGAGGCGGGTGGGCGTGCTCCTGCCCTAGCCAACTCCGAAGCCGTTGCTCGCCGAAGGTCTCCCCGGTGTGATCGGTAGCGTCCTGAACCCCGTCGGTGTATAGAACAATGCTATCCGCCGGGTCGATCTGCAGCGTCTGTTCATCGATCAGCGGGTCGTCAAAAAGACCGAGCGGCTGCCCGGTCTCGGACCCTGGCTCGCTGGTGGTTCCGTCGGCATGAACGATCAGCGGCAAGTGGTGCCCGGCGCGGGCGTAGGCAAAGGTACCGGAGCGGGCGTCAAGGATGCCGTACAGAAGGGTGATGAAACCAGAGCTTGGATTCATCTCCATCAGGCGACGGTTTGTGATCTGAAGCAGGCGGGCAGGGGACGACTCATGGCGCGCTTCGCTGCGCATCAGCGCCACGTACATGGCCATCACCAGCGCGGCGGGGAAGCCCTTATCGGAAACGTCACCCACCACGATGCCCAATTTGTGCTGGTCGATCTGGATGAAGTCGTAGAAGTCACCGCCAACCTGGCGGGCGGGGGAAATGGCGGCGCCGAACCGCCAGCCGGTCAACACCGGAAGCTGCTTGGGGAGGATGCCGCGCTGAATCCCGGCGGCGGTGCGGTACTCCCGCTCGATCACTGCCTTCTCGGCGGCGCGCAACCGCCTTTTCTCCAGCGAGGCGCCGATCCGGGCCCGTAGCAGGGTCGGATCGAACGGTTTCGGCAAGAAATCTTCCGCCCCCATCTCGATCCCGCGCACGACGCTGTCCATGTCCTCCAGCGCTGAGATCACGATCACCGGCAGCTCGGTCAGCACACCGTTTTCCTGCAGGCGTGCCAGGACCTGAAAGCCGTCCAACTTCGGCATCAGGATGTCGAGCAGCAACAGGTCGAACTCTTGCTCGGCGACCATGCGCAGTGCCTGCTCCCCGTCCTCTGCCAGCTCGACCCGATACCCAAGGAGCTCCAGGTTTCGGGTGAGTGTCATGCGATTGACCTGGTTGTCGTCGACGACCAGGATTCGCTCGCCAGTTCCGGGAGCTTCCGGCGACAGAACGGAGGCGGTTGGATCCACTGGACTGCTAGCTTGGGTTGCGCTCACTCGGGTAGATTATCAACCTTTCTAGGCGAGATGGCAGAGTCGGCTCACTCGCCAAGGATGCGGTCAGCAATTGCGTTGAGTTCCTCGTCGGAATAGTAGTGAATCACCAACCGGCCGCCGCGCCGCCCGCCCTGCAGGCTGACCTTGGTGCCCAGCGACTCCTCCAGCCGGGTCTGCAAATCGCGCTCCTCCGGCGTTTGCGCCGCGGGCCTGGACTGTTTGGCTGGCTTGCGGCCCAGCTGGCGGATCAGTTGCTCCGTCTGTCGAACATTCAGTTGCTTGGTGATCACGGTTCGCAGCACTGCTGCCTGGTCTTTGGCGGTGGGCAGCGCCAGCAGTGCCCGGGCATGCCCCTCGGAGATCTGGCCGGCGATCAGGGCCTGCCGAGCGGCAGCGGAGAGCTTTAGCAAGCGCAGCGTATTCGAGACCTGGCTGCGGCTGAGACCGACCCGGGCGCCGACTTGCTCGTGCGACAAGCCGAAATCATCCACCAACTGGCGATAGCCTTCGGCGGCATCTAGCGGACTCAGGTCCGTGCGCTGCAGGTTCTCAACCAGCGCCATCTCGAGGCTGGCGCGCTCGCCCGCCTCCCGCACGACCGCCGGGATTGCCTGCAGGCCTGCCAACCGGGCTGCCTGCAGACGCCGTTCGCCGGCCACCAGTTGGTAGCCATCCCCGGAGGGGGTGACCAGCACCGGCTGCAGCACGCCGTGTTCCCGGATCGAATCGGCCAGCTGGCTCAGCGACTCGCTGCCGAACTGCTGACGCGGCTGGCGTGGGTTGGCCTGGATGCGATCGATAGGAAGTTCCAGCACCCCCGGCCGCAGCTCAGGTCCGGCCGGGATCAGCGCTTCCAGGCCCTTGCCCAGGGCTCGCTTACGCGCCATAGGCCGCCTCGTCCGGTAAATGCTCGCCGGCGCTTGCCTCAGCCACGGCCTGCACGTCGCTTACCGCGGCCTGCGCGCCATCGCCCCGCAACAGCTCATCTGCGAAGGCCCGGTAGGCCTCTCCGCCGCTCGAATTGGGCGAGTAGGCAGAGATCGGCAGGCCATGCGAGGGGGCCTCGGCCAGCCGCACGCTGCGCGGAATCACAGTCTGGAACACGCTGGAGCCAAAGTGCCCCCGCAGCTCTTCGACCACTTCCTGGGAGAGCCGGGTGCGCACGTCGTACATGGTGGCCAGCAGGCCGCGCACGCTCAGGGCCGGGTACAAGCTGGAGCGGACCCGCTGCAGGGTGTCCATCAGTTGCTTTAAACCCTCCAGCGCCAGGTACTCACACTGGACCGGGATGATCACCCCAGCCCCGGCCGCGACCAATCCGTTGATGGTGAGCAAGCCGAGCGAAGGTGGGCAATCGATCAGCACATAGTCGAAGCGGCCGTCTATTGGTTGCAGTGCACGGCGCAACGCCTTCTCCCGCTCCGTCAAATCGATCAGTTCAATCTGCGCCCCGGCAAGCGCCGGCGATGATGGGGCCAGCGCCAGACCAAGCTTCGGGCTGTGCATCACACAGTCGGACAACGGCACGTCGCCAAGCAGCGCCTCATAGCTGCTGTGCTCGATCGTTTCGGTTGCAATCCCCAGGCAGGCGGTGGCATTTGCCTGCGGATCGAGATCCACGATCAGCACCCGAAGCCCCCGAAGCGCCAGGTTGGCACCCAGATTGATGGCGGTGGTGGTCTTGCCAACGCCCCCCTTTTGGTTTACCAGCGCATAACTACGCATCAGCGATCCATCGCCTGCAATCCGGCTCGTACTTCGGCAGGGCTGGGAACGCCAGCCAGGCCCCGGCGCGTGACAGAGACCGCCGCGATTCGGTTCGCGGTGTCAACTGCGACCACCGGGTCGCCAGTTCGTTGGAACTGGGTGAAGAAGAGCGCGGCAAAGATATCTCCGGCACCGGTGGGGTCGACCTCCCGGCTCTCATGTGCCGGTCGGTGGATCCACTTGCCC
>CAZGCX010000119.1:0-7527 GCA_964524585.1 uncultured Anaerolineaceae bacterium | reverse complement strand
AGTGACGCGCATCGTGCCTACCATCAGATGGAGATCGCCTTCGGGGAATTCGAGTCGGCGGTGCATATCCCGCAACCAGTGAACGCCGATGAGATCGAAGCCTCGTATGTGGACGGTTTCCTGCGGGTAACCCTACCCAAATCCAAACCTACTCAGGTCGAGATCGGCTAGGAAATGCCTATGAGCGAAGAAGACAAGAGCCGATCGCGCCTGGGCCGACCCGGCCACCGATCCGAGCCGCTTGAAGAGCGGCTTGAATCGCGGATTGTGGTTCGTGATGAACGCTCGGAGCCGGACGAAGCTGCCCCCGAGCAGGAGCTGCTCACCATCCCGGAGGAGCTGCCAATCCTGCCGCTCCGTGGTCTGGTGGTTTATCCGCTTACGGTGGTTCCGCTCACCATTGGCCAACCACGCTCCATCAAGCTGGTGGACGAGGTCGCCGGGGGGGATCGCCTGATCGGGTTGGTGGCCTCACGTGAGCCTGAACTCGAGCAGCCGGGGCCCGATGACCTCTACAGCTACGGCACGGTAGCCAACATCCAGCGGCTGTTCCGCGCGCCGGATGGGACGATCCGGATGATCGTCCAAGGCCTGGCGCGCTTCGAGTTGGGGGAATTCACATCGCTGGAGCCCTACCTGCGGGCCAGCATCCTGCTCTGGCCAGAAGAGGTCGAGCAGGGCGTGGAGATCGAGGCTCAGATGCGTGCAGCCTCCGATCAGTTCCACGAGGTCGCCGAGCTTGCGCCTTCCCTGCCGCGCGAGGTCGTCGCCAGCGTGCTGCTGCAAGAAGACCCCTTGCAAGTCGCCTACACCATCGCCAACTATCAGCGCATGGAGCTGGAAATGGCACAGGCCCTGCTGGAGGAAGACTCGACGCTGGCCAAGCTGAAGCGTCTGAACGCGCTGCTCAGCCGCGAGATCGAGGTGCTGGCGTTAGGTCAACAGATTCAGGACGAGGCGCGCGAGGAGATCGAAAAGGTCCAGCGAGAGTACTTCCTTCGCGAGCAGCTGAAGGCGATCCAGCGTGAGCTGGGCGACGTGGATGAGCAGGCGGCGGATGTGGAGGAGTTGCGTGGGCGGATCGACGAGGCCCACCTCTCGCCCGAGGCGGAGAAACAAGCGCGGCGCGAGCTGGACAGGTTGGCGAAGCTGCCGACCGCCGCTGCTGAATTTGGCGTTATCCGGACCTACCTGGACTGGCTGGTGTCGTTGCCGTGGGGAGTCGAGACCGAAGACAACCTCGATCTCAAGCACGCCCGCCGGGTGCTGGACGAAGATCACTTTGGGCTGGAAGATGTCAAAGAACGAATTCTGGAGTATCTGGCGGTCCGCAAGCTGAAGCTGGAACGAGGCGGGGAGGCCAAGGAATCCCCGCAGGATTCAATTCGTCGCGAACGCGAAGGAGCCATCCTGTGCTTCATCGGCCCTCCGGGAGTGGGCAAGACCTCACTGGGTCGCTCGATTGCCCGTGCCACCGGCCGGGAGTTCGTGCGCATCTCCCTGGGAGGGGTGCACGATGAGGCCGAAATCCGCGGCCACCGGCGGACCTATATCGGCGCGCTCCCCGGGCGCATTCTGCAGGCGCTGCGCCGGGTGGAGTCACGCAACCCGGTCTTCATGATGGACGAAGTCGACAAGCTCGGTCGGGACTTCCGCGGCGATCCGGCCTCCGCGCTGCTGGAAGTGCTTGATCCGGAGCAAAACAGCGAGTTTCGCGACCACTACCTGGAAGTGGACTACGATCTCTCCAAGGTGATGTTCATCACCACCGCGAATTGGCAAGACACCATCCCATCGCCATTGCTGGACCGGATGGAGGTCATCCGTCTATCTGGCTACACCGAAGGTGAGAAGACCATCATTGCCAAGGACTACCTGATCCCACGCCAGATCCGTGAGAACAGCCTCCGACCCAGCGAGATCGCCTTCACCGATGATGCGATCCGGGAACTGATCCGCTCCTACACCCGCGAAGCAGGGGTGCGCAACTTGGAGCGCGAGATCGGCCGGGTGTGCCGCAAAGTGGCCACCAAAGTGGCTGAGACGGGCACCAAGAAGCAGCGGGTGACGCCCAAAGTGGTCAATTCGCTGCTTGGCAAGCCACGCTATTTAGGGCCGGAGGAGATCGCCGACCGGACCAGCATTCCGGGTGTCGCCGCCGGTTTGGCCTGGACTCCGACGGGTGGGGACGTTCTGTTTATCGAAGCCACGGCGATGCCGGGCGGCAAGGATTTCAAGCTCACCGGCTCGCTGGGCGATGTGATGAAGGAGTCGGCCCAGGCTGCTTTGTCGTATGTGCGCAGCGTGTCCGAGTCGTTAGGGATCGAGGCCGAGTACTGGTCGACACATGACCTGCACCTGCACATCCCTAGCGGCGCGCAGCCGAAGGACGGGCCTTCGGCCGGGATCACGATGGCTTCGGCGCTGGCCTCGCTTGCCAGCGGGCGCCCAATCCGCAGCGATTTGGGTATGACTGGCGAGATCACATTGCGCGGCAAGGTGCTTCCAATTGGAGGCGTCAAGGAGAAGGTGCTGGCAGCACACCGGGCGGAGCTGAAGTCGATCATTCTGCCGAAGCGGAATGAAGTTGATCTGGACGAAATTCCGGAAGAGGTCAAGGCCGAAATCGACTTCATCTTTGTCGACACCGTGGCGGATGTATTGAAGGCCGCGCTGGATTCAGACCAATCCAGGCCAAAGACCCCGCGTAAGGCGGCTCGCCCACGCAAGAAAGCTGCGAAGACCGCTGCCTCGTCTCGGAAGCCGTCCCGCAAACCGGAAGGCAAGCCGGCTCGCAAGCCAACCAAACGGTCCGGAACCGGTTCGGGCCGGAAGTCAAGCGGCGGTTCGAAGCGTGAGCAGCCAGATCAGTCTTTGGAGGGTGGCACCCAATGAGCGCCCGCCTGATGTTGGTTGACGACGATGCAACCATGGTCGGGTTGCTGCGAACGCTGCTCGAGCTGGACGGATTTGAAGTGACCTTCACCACAGACTCAGAGCTGGTCTTGGATCGAATTCGCTCTCAGCGGCCCGACCTGGTGGTGATGGATGTCTTCTTGACCAAGGCCGATGGCGTCGAGTTGTTGCAGCAGGTGCGCGCTACCCCGGAGATCGCCCAGACTCCGGTTATCATGACCTCCGGAATGGATGTGTCTGATCGATGCATGCAGGCCGGCGCGAATGGATTTGTATTGAAACCGTATGCCCCGCCGGATCTGATCGCGATGATTCGGCAGAACATAACCTGAAGAATCCCTAGTACTTGGAGGGGACGATTGGCTAAGAAACGAAGTTGGATCACTGTTGATCTACATCTGCACACACCGGCTTCCAGCGACTATCGGGAGCCGGAAGTTACATATCTGGACATCCTGCGCCGCGCCAGAGCGGCTGGCATGGACATGATCGCCATAACGGATCACAACACGGTAGCCGGGTTGCGCGCCATGCAGGAGGAGCAGCGTCAACTCGAGCTGCTGGAGCAGTTGGGACGGATCCGTAAGGAAGAGAGCGATCGCTTGCAGGAGTACCGGCAAATCAGCAAGCAACTGTTGGTTCTGCCAGGATTCGAGTTCACCGCAACCTTCGGCTTTCACATCCTGGGCATATTCCCGCCCGACAAGTCGCTGCGAGAACTTGAGCATCTGCTGCTTTCGCTCAACATCCCGGCCGAAGAACTGGACAAGGGCGCATCGATGGTTGGGGCATCTGCCGATGTGCTTGCAGCCTATCGGTTGATTCACGAGGCAGGCGGGATCGCGATCGCAGCGCACGCCAACTCGAGCAACGGGGTGGCAATGCGCGGATTCCCGATCGGCGGGCAGACCAAGATCGCATACACCCAGGATCCGCACCTGCACGCGCTGGAAGTCACCGATCTGACCCAAAAAGGTCGCCGATCAACCGCAGCGTTTTTCAACGGCACCAAGCCGGAGTACCCGCGACGAATGCACTGCATTCAGGGGTCAGACGCGCACCGGCTAACCGAAGACCCGCGCAATAACAAGATGCTTGGAGTGGGGGATCGGGCGACCGACATGCTGTTGCCGGAGGCTTCGTTTGAAGCCATCCGGGAGTTGTTCGAAACCAATGACTTCGCACGCACCCGGCCGCACTTGCAGAAGCGGGTAGAGGATGTCGATTTCATCAGCCAGGCGATCGAAGAGGGCTCCTCGATAGTGCAGGAGTTCCACGAGAGCATGAACGCTCGGGGGGGTGCGCTGTACGCCATCATCGCCGATGTCTGCGCGCTGGCCAATACAAACGGCGGGACGGTGTATATCGGGGTCACCCCGGAGACGAAGGGCAAACCGCCCGGAATCAACAATCCAACCGGTTCGGTGCGCAAGCTGGAGCGCGAGATCAGCAATCGGATCAGCCCACCGTTGACTTGCCAGGTCGATGTTCAGAAAACCGGCGGCAGCTCCGTGATCCGGGTGCTGGTCCCCAGCGGTGACGATCCGCCGTATGCAGTGGACGACAACAAGATCTACGTTCGCGAAGAGTCCGATACAGGCCTGGCGGTGAGGGACGAGATCGTGCAGCTCGTTCGACGTGGGGCAGGGCCGAAACATCCACCGGCTGAACCCGCGGCTCCGTCACGCGAAGCGGCCGCCCCATTGGCAGCGGTTGCCGAACCGACCGAGCAGGTCGAGCATGGCGCGGCGGCCCCCAAGACCGGAGTCGAGATCGTCGCGGTCGATGATCGCGACGGCGTCAAGTACTTCACTGTCCGCGACCTGCGCAACGGCAATGTGGTCAAGAATGTGACCGAGAGTTCGGCCCGCCGACTGTGGCACTACGCCATCACGCAGTACCTGCAGCTGCCCAAAGACCTACATACGGCTGCCAGCGAATGGAAGGGCGGGTTAGGAATCCTCCGCAAGCGCAAGAGTGGCAAGGGGAGCCGATACGATCTGGCCCAGGAAACCAACGGTTCAATGCGGCTGTACTTTGGCGTCACCGAGGACGGCATCCACGGCGACTGGAAGGAACTGATCGGCGGCGAGGTCGAGTAAAGCGGTGCGGGTGGCGATCCTGACGGTTTCGGATGGCGTGGCCAGCGGCCACCGTGAAGACCTTTCCGGCCCCAAACTTGCCGCACTGGCCGAAGCGCAGGGCTGGACGGTCGCACAGCGCGGGCTGGTACCGGACGAGGCCGCCAGGATTCAGGAGACGCTGAGCGGCTGGACCGATTCCGACCAGGTCGACCTGATCCTGACCACCGGTGGAACTGGTTTTGCCCCCCGGGACGTCACTCCCGAAGCGACCCTGGCGGTTCTCGACCGGCAGGCGCCCGGGTTGGCAGAGGCGATGCGACTCAAGGGCATGCAATTGACACCGCATGCGATGCTCTCACGCGCAGTGGCTGGCATCCGCGGCAGGGCAGTGATCGTCAATCTTCCGGGCAGCCCCAAGGGCGCCATCGACGGACTGCAAGCGATTCTGACGGCCTTGCCACATGCGGTTCGATTGCTGCAGGACGACCCGGGCGCCGCGCACGAACACGCTCCGCCACGTCCCCAACAGACAGCCTAGTCGGCCACTTGACTTCACCCACCTACTTCACGTAGAATAGCTGTGACCCTACCCCCCTGGGAGGGGATAGCGATGGCGTCCCAAGCCGTTGGTTGAAGGTGGGGTCCAAGCCTGGTGCGGCAATTCGGCCGGAGCGGACTGCAGAGGGAGCTGGGATGGAAAAAGAGGAAGCGCTGCGTCGTTTGAAGACCGTGGAGGGGCATGTGAGGGGGATCGAGCGTATGGTGGATGACGACGCCTACTGCATTGATGTGATCCGCCAGATCCAGGCGGTGCAGTCTGCATTGACCAAGATCAGCGTCAGTGTGCTTGATGATCACCTTCGATCATGCCTGGTGAGTGCAGTTCAGGGCGACGACGGGGTGGAACGTGAGCAAATGCTGCGCGAGATCTCTGAGGTCTACGAGATGGCTTCCAAGGTCTAGCGGGGAAGGGTACTGAATTTGAGCACACAAACCAAAGAACTGACGCTGCCCATCCTGGGTATGCATTGCGCCAACTGCGCAACCACGATCGAGAAGAACCTGGATCGGTTGGCCGGGGTCAAACAGGTGGGAGTCAACCTCTCGACCGAGAAGGCCATCCTGCGAGTGGACCTTGGACAAGTGACCGGTGCCTCGATCCTGGATCAGGTGCGCCTCGCCGGATACGACCTGGCGCTCGCCACCAGCACAATCCCGGTAGTCGGCCTGCGCGACGGGCCCGATGCGGCCCGCCTGGAGCGGGCGCTCGTTTCGCTGCTCGGCGTGGTGTCCGCCGCGACCAATTTGGCCAGTGAACAAGTGGTGGTGCGCTACATCGCGACCGCAGTTTCGTTGAGCGAGATACAGCGTTCCATCGAGGCGGCTGGGTTCGAGGCGCTGGCGCCGGCGGAGCAGCAGGAAGATGCGGAGAACGCCGCTCGCCAGCGCGAGGTCAGACGCCAGCGACGGCTACTGATCCTCGGAGTGGTGCTCACCGCGCCGGTCTTCGCGCTTTCGATGCTTTCGGACCTCGGCCTGATCCCCATGGACTTGCCCTGGGTGCGGTGGGCCATGCTGGTGCTCAGCACGCCGGTGGTGTTCTACGTCGGCTGGCAGTTCCTTGCCGGGTCCTACATGGCGCTGCGCAATCGAACCGCCAATATGGATGTGCTGATCGCGATGGGGTCGCTGGCGGCGTACCTGTATTCGCTGCCCATCCTGTTCGGACTGGTGGAAGGTCACGTCTTCTTCGAAACCGCGGCGGTCATCGTGACGCTGATCGTGCTCGGTCGCTACCTGGAGGCGCGTGCCAAGGCCCAGACCAGCGAATCACTGCGCTCGCTGCTCAACCTCAAGCCAAAGACTGCCCGCGTGGAACGTGACGGAAGCGAGATCCAGATTCCGGCAGACGAGGTACTGGTTGCCGACATCGTGGTCGTCCGGCCCGGCGAAGTCGTCCCGGTGGACGGTGTAGTGGCAGACGGCGCCTCGAGCATCGACGAGTCAATGCTGACCGGCGAGTCAATGCCGGTCGACAAGGCCGCCGGGGATGCGGTGTACGGCGGGACTCTAAACGGGATGGGCATGCTGAAATTCGAGGCCACCAAGGTCGGCCGTGAGACTGCCCTGGCCCAGATCGTCCGTCTGGTGCAGCAGGCGCAAGCCAGCAAGGCGCCGATCCAGCGCCTGGCAGACCGTGTGTCGAGTGTCTTCGTTCCGGCGATACTTTCGGTGGCGCTGCTGACATTTTTGGGTTGGATGCTGCTGGCCCCGCCGGACCCGGCCACCTCACAATTCACTCGAGCGCTGATCAACACTGTAGCGGTCCTGGTGATTGCCTGCCCCTGCGCCATGGGGCTGGCCACGCCGACGGCTATCACAGTTGCAATCGGCAAGGGCGCCCGGATGGGGATCCTGTTCAAGTCCAGCGAAGCCATGGAACGTGCCGGCCGACTGGAGACGATCGTATTGGACAAGACCGGCACAGTCACCGCTGGACGACCTTCGGTGACCGATCTCGCCCTGA
>CAZGCX010000118.1:0-7546 GCA_964524585.1 uncultured Anaerolineaceae bacterium | reverse complement strand
TGCACCGGCGCGTAACTGCGACGGTGCTCCAGGCAGGGACCCAGCCGCTGGATGGCGCGGCGGTGCATGGCTGTGCCGTAGCCCTTGTGTTGGCCAAAGCCGTACCCGGGGTAGCGCTCGCCGAGCTGTCGCATCAACTGATCGCGGGTGACCTTGGCCAGCACCGAGGCGGCGGCGATCGACAGCACCTGCTGGTCGCCGCGGGTGATCGCCAGCTGCGGGAGCTCGACCTCCGGCAGCCGCAAATGATCGATCAGCAAGTAGCTGGGGGCGAGCGCCAGTCCGGTCAGCGCCCGCTGCATGG
This sequence comes from uncultured Anaerolineaceae bacterium, assembly GCA_964524585.1. GTDB lineage: Bacteria > Chloroflexota > Anaerolineae > Anaerolineales > E44-bin32 > JADFRG01. The sequence continues at coordinate 7,242 of CAZGCX010000118.1, read as the reverse complement.
CCAGACGTGTGGCAGGAAGTAGGCCGAGCTGATCGACCTCGGCCGCAGAGGCCAGGCCGGTTGCTGCGGCCAGCGCAACCTGCCGGATCTGGTCTGCCCAGCGCTCACGCGCCGCTGGTGGCATCAACTTGGAGTCGCGCACGCCATCCAGCGTCCGGGCCAGGTCGAAACGGTCCAGCGGCAGCACCGCCGCAGCTGCGACCACCGGCCCAGCCAACGATCCGCGGCCGGCTTCGTCTAATCCGGCGATCAAGGTGTGCCCCCGGCGTTTCAACTCGAGCTCGTGCGTCAGATCGGGGATTGGGGTGTGGGATTTCGCTCCCGGCGCGGCGCGGCGTCGCGATTTCGCCTGCTTGTGCCCGTCTGGGTGCGACTTAGCCACGGTGGTTTGCCTTTGGCTCAGCCATACAATCCACGACGCCAATTGCTGCGGATGCGGATCAGATCGGTGAACATTTGCCACGAGTCGCGAACCAGCCGCACCCGGCTTCCCGGGAAGTAATACCAGGGGATCGGGACCTCGGTGATGCGGTAGCCACGCTTGACGGCCAGGAACAGCAGCTCAACATCGAACGACCAACCCTCCAGGCTCTGGAGCGGGAACAGGGCCTCGGCCGCTTCTGCTGTGAAGCACTTGAAGCCGCACTGGGTATCGTGAAAACTGGGCAGCGCCAGCATCCGTACCAGTGCGTTGAACACCCGCCCGATCCAGTGTCGGTAGGCCGGTTCACCGTAGCGTACCGCGCCGGGAACCTCGCGGGAGGCGATGGAAATATCAAAGTCCGTCAGTTCGGGAGGCAGGAAACGGTTGACCTGGTCGATCGGCATCGACAGGTCGGCGTCGCAGATGAAGCGGTACTCGCCGGCCGCCTCCAGCATGCCGCGGCGGACGGCCAGCCCCTTGCCGCGACGCGCCTCGCGCAGCAGGCGCAGATTTGGATCGCGCTGGACGAATCGTTCTACCACCTGCGCGGTCCGGTCCTGGCTGCCGTTCTCCACCACCAGCACCTCAGCGCTGAAACTCTGGCGATTCAGGTAGTTCTGGATTTGATTGAGGGTGTCGGGAAGCCGGCGCTCCTCGTTATGAGCCGGGATGATGAGCGAAAGGTATGGCGCCAAGGAGCAGGTCTTCGATCAGAGCAGTCCGGAATCGGTGAGGATGATGAAGGCCACCGCCAGCAGCACTGCAAATTCAACAAAGGCCATGATGCCAAGCACGACCCACTGCCGCATCGTGAAGCGGCCCAGCCGGCGAACCGGTTCCAGATCGCGCCGGGTCTCGATCGGGCGCAGCGGCTCCGGCTCGAACACCGCATCCCTGGTCGTTTCTTGCTGCGGTTGCTGCTCCTCTTCCACGGGTTCCGGAATGGGTGGGTTGAGCAGCACGTCCACCAGGGCCCGGATGTCCTCGTTGTCCATGATGGTGTTGAGCTCGAGCACTTTGGAGGCAAAGTGATCGATGGCGTCGGCCAGCACGATGCGGGCCCGCGAGTTCACCCGGTCCACATGGGTCTGAGGATTGGTGAAGATCATCACCGCTTCCACCTCCGGCACCGCGAAGCCCTGGGCCTCGAAGTAGCGGTGCAGGCCGCGGGCGATGGCCAGCGCCCGGAACTGCAGATTCGGCTTGGCCGACTTGAACTTGCGGGTGCGGCTGTCGAAAGTCTGCCAATCGTCCTCATTGGCCCGATAGGTGCCGCGAACAATGCTTGGCTGCAGCAGGCGCACGCCCTGGGGGCTGAACAGGATCATCGGGGCGACCACTTCGGTGCCGACCAGCGGAACGTTGCGCAGCAGCAGGTGTTCGTCGCCCAGCGTCCGGCCAAGGCGGCGAGTGATGGTTTCCTGGGCTTCCATCTCCGGGTACCAGTTGATGCCGTACTTCAGGGTGGCCCGCACCCGGTTCTCGAAGCTGATCAGGCCTTCGTCGTCTCGGAATTCCGAGAGCTCCATGATTTCCATAATTTGCGTCGGTGATTATACGGAACTTAGCCGGTCGACACTAGTGAGCCGCTTGCGCTAGCCCCAAACGCTATAATTCCTCGCAATGGCCCAAATCACCCGCCACAAAGGGCACCTGACGGTTCAGGACGCGTCGATCTTGGCGACTGTCGCGCTGACTCTGCTCGGCCTGATCCCGTTTCAGGCCGCCGCCGCGCCGGTGGGCCAGCCCGGATCGGACCCGGAGCAGGTGCTGGTGCTGACCGCTACCGGACCGTTGACCCCGGCCCTGGTCGAGTATCTGGATCGGGGAATTGCGCTGGCGGAAGCCAATCAGGCGCAGGCGCTGATCCTGCAGCTCGACACCCCCGGAGGCCAGATCGACCACATGAACGCCATGGTGCAGTCGATGCGCGCCAGCCGGATCCCGGTCGTGGTGTACATCACGCCGCGCGGCGCAATTGCGGCCAGTGCCGGCACCATCATCACCCTGGCTGGGCACGCAGCCGCCATGGCGCCCGAAACGGCAATTGGGGCGGCCAGTCCGGTGGGCGGCCAGGGCGAGGATCTGCCACAAACCGAGGCGCTGAAGCAGATTGAAATCATGAAGGCCGAGGTGCGGGCGCTGGCGGTGCACCGTGGCGACCAGGCGGTTGCGCTGGCGGAGTCAACGATCGAGCAGGCAGTTGCGGTCTCGGCTGACGAGGCTCTGCAAGCCGGCCTGGTGGACTTCCTTTCGAATGATCTCGATCAACTGCTGCAGCAGCTGGATGGGTACACCGTAACCACGCAGGACGGTCCGCATGAGCTGCGCACCGCCGGCGCATCGGTTCGGATCGTGAATCAGTCCTTCGTTGAACAGTTGCTCGGTGTGCTCACCAACCCCAACATCGTCTTCCTGCTGATGGCGATCGGCGTGCAGGCCATACTGATCGAGATCTCCAGCCCGGGCGGCTGGGTGGCCGGATTTATCGGCCTGATCTTCCTGGCGTTGGGCGCCTTTGGACTGGGCGTGCTGTCGGTGAACTGGTTCGGACTGATCTTCGTTTTGACCGCCTTCGTGCTCTTTATCCTGGACGTCAAGGCCCCCACCCACGGGGCGCTGACCGCGGCCGGCATCGGGACCTTCATTGCCGGGGCGCTGGTCCTGTTTAATTCCCCAGGCACACCCGAATTCCAGCGGGTGTCGGTGCCGCTGGTGATCATCACGGCCTTGATCACGGCGGCAGCCTTCTTCACCATCGTCTCCTTTGCGATCCGGGCACAGAAGCGCGCCGTCACCGTGGGCTCGGAGGCACTGATCGGAAAGGCCGGCTTCGCCACCACCGATCTCGCACCGTCCGGGATGGTGCAGGTGGGAGGCGAACTATGGTCGGCCCAGCTCCCGGAAGGAGCCAGTTCGCTCAGCTCGGGTCAGGCGGTGGAGGTGATCAGCGTCGAAGGGCTGCGTTTGAAGGTGCGGCCGCGCGATGGTTGACTCGATCCTGCGGCACTTGTACACTTGCTTCCGCAATGGAGGGCGAGCACATGCCTGAAGCCCCTTTCCGACTGGTAGTAAAGACCGGGCCAAACCCGGGCGTCGCCTTTGATCTGGGCAAAGAGGTGACCCTGCTCGGCCGAGACGTCACCAACGACATCACGCTGGGCGACGCCGAGGTCTCACGCCAGCACGCCCGGCTCACCCGAACCCCGGGTGGCTACGTGCTGGAAGATCTCGGGTCGACCAACGGCAGCTTCGTGAACGGTGAGCGGTTGGTAGCTCCGCGGGTGTTGTCGGCAGGAGATCTGATCGGAATGGGCGAGAACGTGACACTCAGCTTCGAGGCCACTTCGCCCGAGGCGGCCCAGACCGTGATGGCAGGTGCGGTGCGCCACGGCGCGGCCCCCTCGCCTGAGGCAATGCAAGCGGCCACTCCGGCCCCGCCGCCACCGGTGATCAGCGCCGAACCGCGCTCGAGTGCCCGGGGCGGCTCACGTCGCTGGCTGCTGGCCGGCGGCGGCTGTCTGGCCGTGATCGTGGTGTGCGGCGGTACGCTGCTTCTGATGGACCGATTCGCGCCCGACATCCTGTACGCGCCACTGCGGATTCTCGGCATCGTCCCCTGATCGAAGTCTGCCCACAAACGCATCTCAATTGAACCGGGGCTACTCGTGCGGGTGTATACCTACCGCATGATTCACCGCGAATTTCTCCGCCGGACTCATGACTCCCTGGTGCGCCGATTGCCGCCGGCGCCCGGGCTGCGAATGCCGATCAGCGCCGCTGCCCTGTTGGTCTGCGGAGCGCTGGCGGCCTGTCAGACCGCGCCAACCACCGAGCCACCCGCTGCCCCAGAAGGCTCGGTGGTGCTCGAACCCGGGCTGCCGACCGCTGTGCAGCTGCAGGCCAGTTTCACCCTTCCGGATGAGCTGGATGGGCGGCCGGCGATTCACGACGAAATGCGCTACTTGCTCTATCTTCCGGCCGGCTACAACGAAGATCCGCAGCAGCGTTGGCCGCTGATCTATTTCCTGCACGGATCGGGAGACGACGACTACGACTCGACATTTGTGCTGAGTTATGGGCTTCCGGCGGTGCTGCTGCAAGGGGAGCAGCCAGAGGACTTTCCGTTTGTGGTGGTCTCACCGCAGGCCTTTCCCGGCGGCACCTGGTGGGACGAGGATGCCCTACCGGCGCTGGAGGCGGTGCTGAACGAGGTGCTGGCTACGTACCGGATCGACCCCGACCGGGTGTACCTGACCGGCCTGAGCATGGGCGGATACGGTTCCTGGTACATGGCTACCGCTTACCCGCAGTACTTCGCCGCCATGGTGTCGATCTCGGGAAGCGGCTACCGGACGCCGTACCTGCCGGAAGCGGAAACACTTTGTCGCATGAAGGACATCGCGATCTGGGCAATCCACGGCGCCCAGGACGCGATCTCGGCGCCGGATGCCTCCGAATTCAACACGCTGGCGCTGCGCGATACTTGTCGGGGGGAAGTCAAGTGGACGCTGTACGATGACGTTGGCCACTTCGGGGCGTACGAGCGCGCCTACCGCGACCCAGAACTGTATCGCTGGATGCTGGAGCACACCCGGAACGACAACAACTAGGGCTGGAATGGCTCCCCGGCTGTCAAGTTATCAGCCTTGATGCCGTCCCACCCGAATACGATTTCGCAGTCGTCGGAGCTGGCCGCCTGGCGTGCCTGCTCCTCGGTAATCCCGAGGATCGTGACCACGGCGACGGTCGCCTGGTCGGGGTGGATCGCATCCAGATTGATCGGGTCGAGCGGGCCAGTGCTGAGGCCTGCGAGGCGCAAGTAAATCGGATCTTCGAATGCAGCCACTGCGTTAGTGACCTGGAACAGGTGATAGTCCCCGGCGCTCTGTACCTGGCCGAGCTCTGCGCAATCCATGAAGAAACCGTACTGGTGCTGGCCGAGTGTCCAGAAACTGGCGGGAAACTCGAGCCGGAAGTCGATCGCCCACAAGCTGGTCTCGCCTTCGGGCGGGATCGCTGTCGGCAGTGAGGCCACAGGGAGGGCGGTCGGAACTGCGACCAGGGTAGGCGTCTCTGCCGCCCCGCCGCAGGCGGCCGCCAGTAGCGGTGTCAGCACCAAGAACAATGTCAGCATCAGAGGCGGAGCAGGCGCCAAAGATGGCGCAGGCACCGAAGATGATGCAGGCACCGAAGATGGTGCAGGCACCGAAGATGGTGCAGGCACCGAAGATGGTGCAGGCAGGTGGGCGAAGCGCCTCACTGTATTCTCATCAATTCAGGGTTCGCGCATTCTAACCTACTTGGCGATGCCGGTAGAAGTTCAAGGAACAGCGGGCCCGTGGGCCCGCTGTTGAATCTGGCGATCGGTACGGCTCAGGTCTGGCCACGATGCTCGGCGACCGGCCGCGATCCGCCTCCAGCTCAATGGCGCGGCAAACAGGTTCCGCTCAATCGGCGCTTTGCAGCTGGTCGTCTTCGCCGGAGTCGGTTTCAGCGTGGACCGAGATCGAGCCTGGCACCGAGCCGGCCTCGAACTGCAGACCCTCCGCCCCGTGTACCACCCGGATTCGGTCGCCGGGCTTGAAGTCACCAGCCAGCAACCGCATCGCCAGCGGGTCTTGCAGCTCCCGCTGTATGGCGCGCTTTAGCGGTCGTGCTCCATAGCGGGGATCGAAACCTACTTGCGCCAGGTAGCTGCGGGCATCATCGGTCACCTCCAGCTGATAGCCGGCCTCCTGCAGCCGCGCACCTACCCGCCTCAACTGAATCCCGACGATCTCCGCCAGCTGCGCCTCGGTCAGGCGATGGAAGACGACCACCTCGTCGATCCGGTTCAGGAATTCCGGCCGGAAATGTATGCTCAGCAGCGATCGCACTGCTTGCTCGGTTGCCTGCTCCGAGGCAGTGCGGTCTTCCCACAACTCGCCGCCCAGGTTGCTGGTCATCACCACCAGCGAATTGCGGAAGTCGACCGTGCGGCCCTGGCCGTCGGTCAACCGACCGTCGTCCAGCAGCTGCAGCAGCAGGTTGAAGACTTCCGGATGGGCCTTTTCGATTTCATCGAACAACACCACGCTGTACGGCCGGCGACGGACCGCTTCGGTCAGCTGGCCGCCCTCGTCGTAGCCGACGTAGCCCGGCGGCGCGCCGACCAGCCGCGAGACGGTGTGCTTCTCCTGATACTCGCTCATGTCGATGCGCACCATGGCATGCTCATCGTCGAACAGGAACTCGGCCAGCGCCCGCGCCAGCTCAGTCTTGCCGACGCCGGTCGGCCCGATGAAGATGAAGGAACCGATGGGCCGGTCTGCATCCTGGATTCCGGAGCGAGCCCGGCGCACCGCGTTCGACACCGCCTCAATTGCCTCATCCTGCCCGACCACCCGCTGATGCAGCCGCTCTTCCATGTGCAGCAGCTTCTCGGTCTCGCCCTCCAACAGGCGGGATACTGGGATGCCGGTCCAGCGAGAGACGACGATCGCGATGTCCTCCGCATCCACCTCTTCCTTCAGCATTGCGCCGTCGGATTGCAACTGCTTGATACGTTCTTCCTGTTCAGCCAAACGCTGTTCCAGCTCGCGCAAGGTGGAGTATCTGAGACGGGCGGCCTCTTCCAGGTTCGATTGGCGCTCAGCAGTCTCGATCTGCAAGCGGGTGTTCTCGATCTGCTCCTTGACCGACTGTAACTCGGCGATGGCCGACTTCTCGGTCTGCCAGCGTGCGTGCAGCGCCGAGGATCGCTCCTGCAGTTCGGCCAATTCCTTGATCAGCGCCTCAAGCCGGGCCTTGGAGGCTTTGTCCTTCTCCTTCTTGAG
>CAZGCX010000117.1:0-7646 GCA_964524585.1 uncultured Anaerolineaceae bacterium | reverse complement strand
CGCTGTTCATCTCGTTCTTCGGCTATCTGCTGCCCTGGGATCAGCTGAGCCTGTGGGCCGTGACTATCGGGGCTTCTGCTGCCGAGGCCACACCGATTATTGGTCGCCAGATGGACCTGCTCTTGCGCGGCGGACCGCAGATTGGTGCCAATGGCTTGTTGCGCGCCTATCTGATTCATGTGATCGGGTTTCCACTGGTCATGGTGGTCACGCTTGGCGTGCACTACTACAAGGTCATCATCCACGGGCACAGCCTGCCGCCAGGTGACGAAGATATCGGAGAAGACACCGCACGCAAGGTGCCGATGGACACTCGTACGTACTTCATGCCCAAGATCCTCACCCGCGAACTAGCCTACGTATCTGTACTGGTGCTGATCATGGTGGGCGCTTCGGCTTTCTCCTGGGGCTACCACGCCCCGTTGGAACCACATGCCAACCCGCTGGTCACCCCGCTGCACACCACCTCGCCCTGGTACTTCCTTTGGATCCAGGGAATGATGAAACTAGGCGACAAAGCGATCTTCGGCGTCATCTTGCCGCTGATCATGATCCCGGGGCTGATGACAACCTGGTCCTATATGGAAGTCGGCCGGAACCGGCGCTATGGTGCCCGGCGCATCGGCCTATCAATTGCCGCGACCTGCATGATCGGCGCCGGAATCCTCACGTATATGGGCACACCGTGGTTTGCGGTCGAGACCTCTCCTGATCAGGAGGCCATTGCCATCCTGCTGCCGCAGACCAAATCCGGCCCGCTGCGGACCGCCGACTGGGAGCAACTGCCCTACGGAACCTTCGAGGCCAGCAACTGGGCACAAGCCCCGACGCCAACCCTCTCAAAGCTGCTAAAGCTCTTCCACGAGGAGGTCACTAAGGCGGCTGAAGACCCGCGCTACGCGGCACCCGAGGGGATCATGCTGATCGAGGATTGGCAGGCGGACCTGAAGAAAGTCACGCTGCGAGTCGTCTGGACCGATGGCGACACCGGCGAATCAAGCCAGTTTAGTCAGACCCAATACCTGCATCGCAATAGCGACTACGGTCAGGGAGAGTAGCCAGTGAAGTGGTACATCCTTGTCGGAATGGGGGCGATGGCCGCTGCGGTGGTTCTCCTGGGAATCATGGGGGCGGGGGAAACGCAGCGAATGCAGGACTTCAGCTTCTCCTACAATGCGCGTCAGATCGAGGAAGGCGCGGCGATCTTCGAGACCAACTGCATTCGCTGCCATGGACCACAAGGCGCCGGGGTTCCGGGGCTGGCGCCGGCACTGAACACATCGGAGTTGTTCGACGGAACCCGCTTGAAGGCGGTTGGATTCTCCGGATCGCTGGAGGATTTCTTGCGGGGGACGATCTCATCCGGGCGACCGGTGCCCAGTGAGGGCACCAACTATCCGGAACGAATGCCCACCTGGAGCGAGGCCTTCGGAGGCCCGCTGCGGCTGGACCAGATTGACAACCTGGTGGCCTTCATCATGAACTGGGAGTCGCGCGCCATGGCGGCCGGTCAGCCAACTGAGGCCGCCGGCCAGATGATGGGCCAGGACATCTCGGTACAGCTCCCGGCGGGCAACGCTGACGCCGGTAAGGCACTGACCGAGGGGGCGCTTGGATGCGCCGCTTGCCACGTGTTGGCCGAGATCGGCCCGCCTTGGGCAGGCAACGACACGATGGACCCCTTGGCGATTCGGGCCGCGACGCGTTTCCAGCAGTCTGACTACACCGGAAACGCCACCAGCGAAGAACAGTACCTGCTTGAGTCGGTCATACAACCGCAGATTTTCATCGTGCAGGGATACGATCAGGTTCAGATGCCGGCCGACTTCGGGGACCGAATCACATTGCAGAACATGGCGGATCTATTGGCCTACATGCTCACGTTCAAGTGAGCCGGAGGCACACGATGCGAAGGTTCGGGCTGGGCGTTACCGTCGTACTGCTGGCAGTGCTCGGTTGGTCGACCGCGCAAGCCCAGGCGGAAGGTGATCCGCAGCGCGGGGGCCAGCTATTTGTCGAGAACTGCGCTGTGTGCCACGGAGTCGACGGACAAGGCCGGATCGGCGCCAGCTTACAGCAGTTCTCCGGAATCGACCCTGCCGCGGTCGCCAGCCAGACCATTGCCCAAGGCATCAGTGGCTCGGTGATGCCGTCGTGGGGAATCGAATACGGCGGGCCGCTTACCGATCAAGACATCGCGGACATCGTCAGCTACGTACTGAGCGCCTTCGGCGGCACGCAGCCGATCGAACCGCTGCCACAGTACCAACCTCCGGAGCTCGCCGCCCTGCCCGATGTGCAGGGCGATCCATCTGCCGGTGCGGTCGTCTACTGGGAGAATTGCCGCCCATGTCATGGGGACTCGGGTGAAGGCCGGATCGGCAAACCGCTGGCGACCAGTTGGCCCGGCCCGCAGCCCGATCAGTACATCCGGCAGGTGGTCAGCACCGGGATACCGGGTACTCGGATGCCCACATGGGCGCAGTCCAACGGTGGCCCCCTGGCGGACAGCGACATAGCCAATGTTGCGGCCTTCGTGCTGAGCTTCACCGCCTCAGGCAGCGCACCCGCCCCAAGCACTGAGCCAGGTCCCATCGGCGTCAGCACCGTACTGATCGTGCTGGGTGGCCTGATCGTGCTGGGAATCATCGTCGGGGTGATGTACTACCGACGAGCCTAGGCCTCCACTCCCTGGGAGCAGGCTCGGATGACTCCGGGCCAGTCCAGCAGGATCTTGCTCTGCGGGGGGGGCGCCCCAGAATCAGCACCTCGCAGTGTAGAGAGCTCAGAGTGCGTACAAATCTGAAATCCGGCAGCAAGCGTCACTTGGTTTGGGTTGCGCTGCTTGTCGTTCTGGCCGGCGGAAGCTTGCAGCCAGCTGCCGCGCAAGAGTTGGCTCCCGCGCTGGAGCACCTGGAGATCGCGCTCTGGCCGGAGTACGACCGGGCTGCGATGCTGGTGATCTATCGGTTCCAAATCGCTGCCGAGGTAGCCCTCCCAGCGACGGTCGCGCTGCCGATTCCGGCTGAGGTCGGCCAACCCCACGCAGTGGCCTGGCAGGGTTCGAATGGCGAGCTGTTCGACGCCCCATTTCAAGTTGATTCGGCGGGGCTGGTGACCATGACCATACCGGAGGGAAGGTCGGGTCAGCTGGAATACTACGCCGAGCTCGAACGCCAAGATCAGCAGCGCAGATTTCGATTTGAGTGGCCTGGCACCGTGGATTTGGGCGGGTTCTCATACGAGGTGCAGCAGCCGATCGGCGCCCAGGCGCTGAGCGTCGTCCCTGCTCCTGATGCCATTGGCCCCGGGGCGCTTGGACTGACCTATGCGGCCGCTGAACTGGGGCCTCAACCGCTTGGAAGTCAGTTGGTCATCGAGGTCAGCTATCAGAAGAGCGGGTCCAGTCTTACGCTGCCGGCCATCCAGGCACAGAATGAACCGCTGGTTCCCAGCGCTACTGCTGCCCCGGGCTCGACTGATCTGTTGCCGCTGGCCCTGTTGGGCGGCGGGGTGCTGCTGGTGGTGGCGGGCGCATGGTTCTACCTTCGGGGTCGGCCGACCCCCAAGTCCAGCAAGCGTCGTCGAACCGCCCACGCGACCCCCGGTTCGCTGGAGGCTACGGCGGTCTATTGCCACCAGTGTGGAGCCAAAGGCAGTATGAGCGATAAGTTCTGCCGGCAATGCGGCACGCAGCTGCGGACCCCCGGCTAGCGACCCCTAGCCCCACAACCCCATAACCATGCAGCAGCTGGACCTGGTATTGCTTCATCCTCCCGGCGTCTATGACTTTCGCAAGAAGGCCATCATGTATGGTCCGATCAGCGATCTGATTCCATCTTCGCCGGTGTTCGAAATGTACCCGCTGGGCTTCCTCACCATGGTGGATTACCTCGAGCGGAGGGGGTTGCGAGTGCGGGTGGTGAATCTGGCCTTGCGCATGATCAATGATGTCAGTTTCGACGTGCCTCGATTCCTCTCCCGCCTCGAACCACGGGCATTCGGGATCGATTTGCACTGGCTACCGCATGCCCACGGTTCGATTGAGATTGCCCGCCTCTTGAAGCAGATCCACCCCCAAATCCCGGTTATCTTTGGCGGGTTGTCGGCCAGCTACTTCCACCGGGAGCTGATCGAGGATCCGGCGGTCGACTATGTGTTGCGGGGCGATTCGGTTGAGCCCCAGTTGTACCAATTGCTGAAGCACGTGCGATCCACCAAACTCCCTGAGCGAGTGCCCAATTTGACCTGGAAGTCGGACGGCCGAGTCCGCATCAATCCCAAATCGCTCGCTCCGGTTGAGCTTGATGCGGCCGATTTGGCTCCCGAGCGGATGATCAAGATGGTGTTGCGCCATCGGGACTTGCAGAGTGTGTTGCCCTTTAACGGCTGGTGGCAGAACCCGATCACTGCGGTGTTCACTGTCAAAGGCTGCGCCCACGAGTGTGTGACATGCGGTGGATCTCAGTCAGCCTGTGGTTTCCTGAACGCCCGCAAAGGACCGATCTTCCGCAGCCCGGGAAATCTAGTGGCGAACATTCGAGCCATCAGCCGGATCTCGCGGGGTCCGATCTTTCTGGTGGGCGACCTGCGGCAAGCCAGTGATGGCTACGAGGAGAAGGTGCTCGAGTTGCTTGGCCGCGAGAATTTGCCCAACCAAATCGTGTTCGAACTCTTCGAGATGCCACCACTGGATTACCTACGGCGGATCGACGCCGCAGTCCGCAACTGGAGTCTGGAGCTGTCGCCTGAGAGCCACGACCCTGCGGTTCGCGGCGCCCAGGACTCAACCACCAGCTTTGATAACTCAGAGATGGAAGCGGTGATTGCTGAGGCCATGCGGCTGCGCTGCCAGCGAGTCGACGTGTTCTTCATGATCGGCTTGCCGCAGCAGACCATGCAGTCGGTAATGGAATCTATCCAGTATTGTGAGCATCTATTTCAGAGCTTCGACGCCCGGCTGTCGTGCTTCATCTCGCCGATGGGACCGTTTCTGGATCCCGGCAGCCGGGGTTTTGAAGATCCAGAAAAGTACGGCTATCGGCTGTTTGCTCACACGTTGGAAGAGCATCGCCAGTTGCTGGTGCAACCATCGTGGGACTTGATACTGAATTACGAAACGAAGTGGATGACCCGCAGACAACTGGTCGACGTCACCTACGATGCGGCGGAGAAGCTGAATGCCCTGAAATTGCAATACGGCCGAATCGGGCCGACGGCGGGACGAGCAGTTGCCCGACACATTGGAGCCGCACGCGACCTGCGAGCCAGACTAGACGCAACCGAGGATCAGAATTCTGAGCCAACCCCCGAATTGCTGGGAGAGATCCATGAGTTCAGTGTCTCGACGGTGTGCGACAAACGCGAGCTGTTCTGGCGCCGGCACATAGTTAACTTCCATCTGCTGAACATTCTGCGCATCTCGCTCAGCTATTTGTTTGGTCGTTAATCAGTCGTTGGATCGAGGCGCTGCTCTACGCACTTGGGTTCTAGTCGTCCAGTGCGCCGGCCGCGATCCAATCCAGAATGATCTGGATTTGATCGGCCGGCAGTGCCCCGGAAGGCGGCATCAGGCTTCCCGTCTGCTGCGTGCCTTGAAGCTTCTGGGCCAAGAGGCTGTGTTCGACATCACCGGCAATGATCACCGGTGCGTTGTCTCCGCTGTTCATGACCGAATCGAAGCTGGAGGCGTCCCACCCGCCGAGCGTTCCGTGGCAGAGCGAACACTCTGTCTGCAGGATTGGCAGAACGTCCGATGCGAAACTGGGCGACCCACCGCTGCCGGTGGATGAGTTGACACCAAATGTGCGGATGAAACTCACCAATTGCTGGATCTGCTCAGCGTTCAGGATGTCGCCCCAGGCAATCATCGGGGTGGCCTCGTGTCCGACGGTGATGGTGTCGAAGATGTCCTGGTCGGAATTGGTGTTCTGAAAGGCTGGAGCTCGCAGCGACGACCCGACCCCTCCACCGCCGTCGGGACCGTGGCACTGGGAGCACACATCGGCATAGACTTCGGCGCCAGTCTCGGCCAGCGTCTGTACCGGAATATCGGGTGGAACCTCCACCGGGGGGTTGGCCTGCCACGAACGCAGGAAGGTCACTATGGCTGAAATCTGGTCATCATCCAACGGGCCGCCGAATTGAGTGCCGAACGGTGACATACCGAAGTTGGGCTGCCCCTGGGCCACGATGGCCTTCAAGGTTGTATCGTCGCGGGTCGTCAGATACTCTGCGGAGCTGATCGGGGCAATGATATCTCCAGCACGGGTCGGATTGGGGCCCCCCTCGCCAAAGTCTCCGTGGCATCCAGAGCAATTTTCACCAAACAACGCGCGGCCTTGCTCTAGCGGCGATCCGGTGGCGGCCTGCAGCGTGTACTCCACCAACGCGTCCAGCTGCTGGCTGGTCAACACCTCGCCCCAGACCGGCATGGTTTGATGGGAGCCGCCGCTGGCGATCAGGTCGCGCGCTTGTTCGAGGCTGTCGGCGCGCGGAACGAGCTGTCCGTGACAGCTGGTGCAGTTCTGGCTGAACAAGGGCACCGCATCCTGGTTGCCGGCCGGTTGGACTACGTAGCGGGCCAATGTGTCTAGCTCGGCGTCGGTCAGTCGCTGGCGCCAAGGCGGCATCTGCAGGTGCAGCCCGCCGCGAGCGATGATCTCCCGCACCGCCTCCGCATCGCCGGCGACAGCCACTGATTGGCCGTGACAGCCAGAGCAGTCGATTTGGAAGAGGCGCTGCCCATCCGGGGCCGACAGGAAGTTTAGCAATGCGGTGCGGCTGTCCGGGGCGAGGGTCTCGGTCCAGGTCGGCACGGCCAGGTCCTGATGCGGCGGGAAGTCCGGCCCCTGCTGCAGGGCTTGATCCAATTGCGCTGGATCGCCGGCCACCAGATCGGCCGTGACGTGGCAGGCGCCACAATTCTGGTTGAATACCTGGCTGCCGCCGGGGGAGAGGATGAATCCGGCAAGTGCATCGATCTCATCGCTGGTCAGGTCGCCGCTCCAGGCCGGCATGCCTTCGTGGCTGCCCTGGGCAATGACCTCGTGTAAGTTGGTCCCAGCGGGCACCACCACCATTGGCCCGTGGCAGCCGGCACAGTTTTGCGCGTACAGCGCCGCAACCGGATCGCCGGGAACTGCCTCAACGGGCGGCGGGGCCTCGAGCATGGCCTGCACGGTCAAGAAGGCTACAGCCACAACCAGGAAGCCGGTGGTGCCAGTAACCAGCGGCCGCTTTAGTGGGCTGCGCCAGCGAGTGCGGTCCAGAAACGGCAGTGCCAGCAGTACCAGAACTGCCAGGGTGGGAATCACGAAGACGCCCACCACTTCCAACGAGCCGGGGAAAAACTTGAGAAGCTGGAATAAGAACAGGAAGTACCATTCCGGCCGCGGGGTATAGCTGGCGTCGGTTGGATCGGCGCGGGCTTCCAGCGGCGCGCCGACAAAGTATGCCAAGGCGACCAGAATCGCGAACACCAGCAGCGACAACAGCGCATCCTTGACCAAGGCGTCGGGGAAGAAGTGAATCCCGGCCTGCTTGGCCTGCTTGTAGCCCTCCAGGTACTCTTGCTGATCGCGCTCGTTCACGCCATTACTCCGGTGTTCACGCCATTACTCCGGTGTTCACGCCATTACTCCGGT
>CAZGCX010000116.1:1849-7681 GCA_964524585.1 uncultured Anaerolineaceae bacterium | reverse complement strand
CGATGAGCCGGCGTTACGTTCCGACGCGAGCGCCCGACTGTATCGTGAGCGCCTGTTGGCGTCCTTCGAGCCGGAGGTTCCTCACGAGCAGGACCAGGTCTGGGCACGGCACATTCTGGTAGCCGACGAGCAAACTGCGCAGGATTTGCTGCAGCAGATTCAGGATGGTGCGGATTGGACCGCTTTGGCAGCAGAGTTCTCAACCGACGCCTCGAACAAGGATCAGGACGGCGATCTGGGCTGGTTCCCCCGGGGTGCGATGGTGGATCCCTTTGAACAAGCAGCCTTCGATGCTGAAGTCGGTGATATCGCCGGCCCGGTGGAGACGGATTTTGGCTGGCATCTGATTGAGGTACTGGGTCACGAGATGCGTGAGCTGGACCCTAGCACCTACCAGCAGCTGCTTTCGAGATACCTGGATGACTGGTTGAACGTGCAAAGCGAGGCGGCTGAGATCGAGGTCTTCGACTATTGGTCGGATCGCGTCCCCTCACCCCCATTGCCTTCTAGCGGATAGCCGGCCCGACTCGGTTGGCTGTGGGCCACGCATCGGGCGGCCCTGCACTTCTGTCGCAAAATCACAACCCGCCGCAGTTCGGCCGTCTCCCGACGAACTGCGCGGCTCCGTATCCCCCCGGACTGACCGCAACCCTCCCCCAAAGCGCTAAGATGGAGCGCCCCTTGAAGGTGTACAGGCCAGGGGCTATACTGACTCCCGAGCAGAATATGCAGATCGATCGCCTGCTGGACAGGCTTCCGCCAGAGACCTCTACCACCGACCGTGAGCTGCTGGAGCGGGCTTACCGGATCGCGAAGAAGGCGCACCGCGGGCAGAAACGCGCCTCCGGAGAGCCCTACGTAAATCACTGTGTGGCGGTCGCCACGATCATTGCTGAGCTCGGCGCGCCAATGCCGGCGGTGGTCGCAGCTTTGCTGCACGATACGGTGGAGGATACTTCGCTCGAGCTGGCGGACATCGAGCGCGACTTCGGCCCCGAAGTCGCGGCACTGGTTGATGGCGTAACGAAACTCACGCAGTTGCCTCGGGTCAATCGGCGCAGGAAGAAAGAGAAGCCCGAGAAGGGCGAATTGGCAAAGGAGAACCTGCGCAAGACTTTTCTTGCGATGGGAGACGACGTGCGGGTGGTGGTGATCAAACTTGCCGATCGTCTGCACAACATGCGCACGCTGTCTCACCTGCCGGCAGAGAAACGAAAGCGGATCGCCGAGGAGACCCTGGAGATCTTTGCCCCGTTGGCCAGCAGGCTGGGGATTTGGCAGGTGAAGTGGGAGCTGGAAGATCTGTCGTTCCGCTACGTGCATCCCGAAGATTACAAGCAGCTTGCCGACCTGGTCGACAGCCGGCGCGCCGATCGGGAGCGGAATATGCAGGGAATCACCAAGGAAGTCCAAACCCTGCTGGATCAAACCGGTATCAAGGCCGAGGTCCAGGGCCGGCCGAAGCACCTGTACTCGATTTACGCCAAGATGAAACGTAAGAGCGTCCAGTTCGAAGAGGTGTTCGACATCCGCGGCGTCCGGATCATGGTCGACACCGAGAGCGACTGCTACCTGGCGTTGGGGGTGATCCACAACCATTGGCGTCCGGTACCGGGGACCTTCGACGACTACATTGCCAGCCCCAAGGACAACTTCTATCAGTCGTTGCACACCGCGGTCATCTTTGACGACGGCAAGACGCTTGAGGTTCAGATTCGGACCCCGGTAATGCACGAGAACGCCGAGTTCGGCATTGCAGCCCACTGGCGTTACAAAGAGGGCCGCTCGCGGGATGACGGATTCGAACGCCGTGTGAACTGGCTGCGCAATCTCATGGAGTGGCGCCAAGACGTCACCGATGCCGGCGATTTCGTCGACGCCATGAAGTCAGATGTGTTCGAAGATCGGGTGTACGTGTTCACTCCGGGAGGCGACGTGATCGATCTGCCGGGAGACTCGACCCCGATCGATTTCGCGTACCACATCCACACTGAGATCGGCCATCGCTGTCGGGGTGCCAAGATCAACGGGCGGCTGGTCAGTCTGGACAGCAAGCTCAAGACCGGGGATTCGGTCGAGATCCTGACCACCAAGCGTGGCGGCCCCAGCCGCGATTGGCTCAACCCGAGCCTGGAGATGGTCACCAGTCAGCGCGCACGCACCAAGATCCGCCAATGGTTCCGAAAGCAGGACCGGGCGCAAAACGTCGCCCACGGGAAGATGCTCATCGAACGCGAGCTGCGACGCCTTGGAATCGATAAGGTCGACCTGGACAAGGTGGCCGGAGATCTCAACTTCAATTCGGCGGATGAGCTCATGGCGGCGGTCGGAGTAGGCGATCTGAATCTGGGCAAGATCATCAATCGGGTTGCCGAACCGGAGCGGGAAGTGCTGGCCGCAACGCGCGAGCTGGCTCGCCAGAAGGGCAAGCTGGACGCAACCGGGGAAGTCAGCGTGCTGGGCCTGAGCGGGCTGCTGACCCGCCTCGGCCAATGTTGCGATCCGGTACCCGGCGATCCGATCATTGGCTACGTGACCCGTGGGCGAGGGGCCACGATCCACCGCCAGGACTGCCCCAACGTGCTCCGCATCCGGGACAAAGAGCGGCTGGTCAGTGTTTCGTGGGGCACGGTCAAGAGCACCTATCCAGTGGCGGTGCAGATCCGGGCCTACGATCGAGATGGACTAATGCGAGACGTGTCCACACTGGTCACCAACGAGGGCATCAGCATGTCCTCCATTCACGTTTCCACCACCGAGAGTTTGGCGATCTTCGACCTCGAAATGGGGATCACCGATCTGAGCCAGCTCAGTCGAGTGCTGAACCGGTTGGAAGCACTGCCCAACGTGCTCGAAGCGCGCCGGGTAAACCCTGGGTAATGGCGACGGGTCGTCCGACCGCGGCTGCGAGTCCTACCCCCAAGCTGTGGCTGCTCTCGGTTGGGCTCGCCGCGCTGGGGCTGCTGGATTCGGCGTATCTGACCGCGGTCAAGTTGGCCAACGCTGCCGCCATTTGCTCCGGCATCGGCGATTGCGAAACGGTCAACAACAGCCGTTTCTCAGAGATTGGCGGCATCCCAATTGCAGTTCTTGGGGTCGTCGCCTATCTGATGATCCTGGTGCTTTTGGCAATCGAGCCCAGATTCGGCATCAACGGCGACTACCTCCGTCTCGGGATCTTCGGCGTGGCATTTGGCGGAACGCTCTACTCCGCGTATCTCACGTACATCGAGTTGGCAATTCTGCACGCAGTATGTCCGTTTTGCGTTGCGTCAGCGATCCTGATCTTGGGGATCTGCATTATTGGCGCCATACGGCTAAGGATCTAAGCGGGGCCCGACATGCCGCGCATTCGATGCAACTACGCCAATTGCGTGTTTCTGGAGGCTGGTTTCTGCGGCGCGACCACTGTGGAAATCGATCCAGATGAAGGCTGCATGACCTTCACACACGTGGCCGACGTGTCTCCCGATGAGGCGTGGAGCGAAGAGGACTTGGGGGAAATCTGGGAGGACGAGGAGGAGGCCTACGCCACGGAGGATGAAGGAGAAGACGACGATTTGTGGTTGGAGGAGGAAGAGCCCGAAATGTAGTCGGCCCCCGCTCGGGGGCCTATTCTTTCGTGTCCGAACTCTGGTTGGTGTTCTTCACCCGCTCTGAGAGGGTCCGGCTTAGCAGGTCATCCAGCTCGGTGCGTTGGTCGCGCTCATAATCTTCGTCAGATCTGGCCGGCTGCTTTGACTTGTTGTCGGATCCTTCCATCGCCTTGCGCAGGGCCAGCTCCATCGCTGTGGGAAGCTCCGGTTCCTCTTCCTCATCGGCCTCGATCTCTGGAACCATCTCCGCGACCTTCATGCTCAGCCGGATCTGCTTCTTCTTACGGTCGACTTCCAGCACGCTGACCTCGACCTCGCTGCCAACCGACACCACCTCTTTCGGGTCGCGCACGTACTCCGAGCTCATTTCACTGACGTGCACCAGCCCATGGCGTTCGGCCCCGACATCAACGAACGCGCCGAATGTTTCAATCCGGACCACTTTACCGGTGAGCACCATCCCAGGCTTGATTCGCTCCCACCTCAGATCGACCGGGCGAAGCATGGTCAGCTCCAAGCGTGCGGCGGCAGCATCCACACTGGATACCCAGACTTCGACCTCCTGCCCGACCTGCAGCACTTCATCCACCCGATTGACCTTGCGAGGCTGAATGCTGGAGATATGCACGAATCCATTCACCCCCAGACCGACGTCCACGAAGGCGCCCGCCAATTCAATGCTGGCGACCTTCCCTTGAAGGGCGTCGCCCGGGTTGAGGCTCGAGAGCTGTGATTCGGACAAGAGGATTTCGCTTCCTAGGGATATTGGCGCTGGTGAAGGCGCCAGATTATATCACTAGCCTATCCGGGCAGACCGCGCCGCACCAGTAGGTACCAATCGGTGATGTTGGCGAATCGATCGCTGGGGTCGTAGATGTTGCCCAGGCCCGCTCCGCGCACCTCGGAGCTAATGGCGTAGCTGAACACGGGGTGGTAGAGCAGCAGCGCCGGCGCCTGATCGCGAAAGCGAAACTGGAAATCCCGGTAGAGCTCCTGCCGGCGCTGTTGATCGGGGGTGATCCGCGCCTGCTCGAGCCAGATGCTGATATTTCGGTCCTGGAAACCGGTGTAATTCTGGCCGTTCTCGACTTGTGAATCATGCCAGAAGCTGTAGGGATCCGGATCCGGAGAATCGCTCGCATCCAGCATCGTCAACGCTGCCTCGAACGTGCGTGGCCCCAGGTAGTCGTCCAGCAGCTCGCCAGAGGTCACCGGGTTCAGCTCAACCCGGATTCCAATGGCGGTCCAACTCTCGCTGAGAGCCTGTGCCAGCGCCTCAAAACCAGAGTCGCTCGGGTAGGTCAATTGAAGCGACAGTTGCTCATCGCCGTTGCTGCGCACGTAGTCAGCACTGCCTGGTTCGACCCCACCCGGAAGCTCCCAGCCCAGCCCGTCCAACTTGTCGGCCGCCTCAATCGGATCATAGGGCAGTGGATCGAGGTTCGTGGCGTAGGCCCAGTTGCCCGGGAGGATCGGGCTGGCGGCAACTGTCCCTTGACCATCGAGCAGGCGTCCGACAATCCAATCCCGGTTCAACGAGAGCAGCAGAGCCTGACGAAAGTCCCTTTCACCCAGCACTGGCTTTTCGCTGTCGCGGGTATTAATGAAGACCAAGGCAGTCTGGGGACTGCGTGAGCTGTAGACATCCAGGCCGGGTAGGGCAAGTACCTGATCAAGTATCTCTTCCGGGACCCGTCCGATCCCCTCTACTTCGCCATCCAGATAGGCCTGCAGGGCGTCGACTGGCCGATCGAAGAACCGGAATTCGATCCGCTCCAGGAACGGGCGCCCGCCCGGATAGTCTTCAAATGCAGTGAGGCTGACCCCGGCCAAGCGTCCCTGCTCGTCGGTCAAGAAACTCTCAAACCGGAACGGGCCGCTGCCCACGGGCTCGGCGTTGAACGGGTGGTCGACCATCTCGGCTGCCGAGACTCCGCGCAGCAGGTGATCCGGTAGCAGGCCGACTGCCAAATAGTCCATGAACGGGGCAAAACGATCCGGCAACTGAAACTGGACGTTCTTCTCATCCAACTTCACAATTTCGATCTCATTCCACAGATCCATCAGGTCCTGCGGTCCCGGGTATCCCGGTTCCTTGAACTTGGAGAAGGTGAAGATCACGTCATCCGCGGTAACCGGTTCGCCGTCATGCCAATACGCATCGTCACGGATGGTGAAGTTGTAAAGCGTGGCGTCGGCCGACACCGCGAAGGTTGCCAGCTCTGGAACCGGCTCA
>CAZGCX010000116.1:0-1839 GCA_964524585.1 uncultured Anaerolineaceae bacterium | reverse complement strand
TAGATCAGGCGGTCGATATCCCGATCGACTTGGTTGCCGCGATCGAGCAGGGGATTCAGGCGCACCGAATGACCGATCAGCGCCTCGGCGTATGCTCCGCCTTGCACCGGCTGCAATTGGGCCGACTCAGGCGCAGGCGTCTGGCCAAGCAACAGGCCGAGAACCAGTAGCAGGCCGCCGACTGCGATCGCAAGTTGCCAGCCGATCCGTCGCATAGGATTGTTAGGGATTACTCGGTGAGGACGACGTTTAGGATCGCCAGAACGAAGAAGGTGATGCTGAGCCCGATGGTGATGTTGAAGACCAGTTTCTCGACGCCGCGCCGTACATGATAGCTGCCACCACTGTAGTCCCCTCCGCCCAGACCGCCCAAGCCGGCGCCGCGGCTCTGCAGCAGCACCGCTGCCACCAATGCCACCGAAACGATGATCAGGGCGATGTCGAGATACTGTTCCACTGAGTTCTCCGAGTGGGTGAAGCGGCGGGCATTATAGCACAGCCGATTCGCGAGTTGCGGTTACCGGGTTGCGCATAGCCACTTGGTGCACAGAGGCTCGTGGTAGCTTGTGCCGACTGGATAGCCTCAAGAAGCTGGAGGCTCACACGGGGTCGTCTAGCTTGCGCCGGAAGGTGCCGCAGCGTGCTTGAGGTAGGCCCCGATGAATGGGTCGAGTTCGCCATCCAGCACCGCCGAGGTGTTGCCCATCTCGAAGTCGGTGCGGTGGTCTTTGACCATTTGGTAGGGATGTAGCACGTAGGAGCGAATCTGACTACCCCATTCTGCGCTGACGTAGTCACCCTTGATCTCCGCCAGTTGCTCTTCCCGCTTGCGCCGCTCGATGTCGAGCAGGCGGGCATGCAACACTTTCATGGCGTTGGTGCGGTTCTGTGCCTGCGAGCGTTCGTTCTGGCTGGTGACGACCAATCCGGTGGGCAAGTGTGTGATCCGCACCGCGGTCTCGTTCTTCTGGACGTTCTGGCCACCGGCGCCCGCCGAGAGGAAAGTGTCAATCCGCAAATCGTTAGGGTCGATTCTCACTTCGGATGCCGACTCGACCTGCGGGTAGACCTCTACCAAGGCGAACGAGGTATGGCGGCGGCGTGCCGAATCGAAGGGTGAAATTCGCACCAGGCGGTGGACCCCGGCCTCCGAGTGCAGGTAGCCGTAGGCATAATCACCGTCGATTCCAATGGTTACGCTCTTGATCCCGGCCTCTTCCCCCTCGCTGCGATCAAGGATCTCGGTTTGGTAGCCATGTGATTCGGCCCATCGCAGATACATACGCTCCAGCATCTTGGCCCAATCCTGAGAGTCGGTTCCCCCAGCACCGGCGTGAATAGCCAGGATCGCGTCGTCCGGGTCGTATTTTCCAGAGAGCAGGGTTGCCAACTCAAGCTCATCCAATTGTGAGTCGATCTGGGACAACTCGGCCTCGATCTCCGGCCGCAGCGTCTCGTCCTCCAGTGATGCGAGTTCGAAGGCGTCCTCCGCCCGTTGCCGCAGCGCCTGCCAAGAATCGACTTCGGAACGCAAGCGGGAGAGCTGGCGCATCGTCTTCTGGGCGCGGGCTGGATCGTCCCAGAGCAGGGGATCCTCAGCGTCCGACTCGAATTGGGCTAGTTTCTCTTGCTTGGTGGGGAAATCAAAGACGCACCAGGAGTTCCTGGATGCGCGCTCGGCTTTCGTTGAGGGCAGCGGTCAAGTCATCCATAGATTTTCAGCTGGGGGTCAGGGATTCGAACCCCGGTTTCTGCGTCCAGAGCGCAGCGTCCTACCACTAGACGAACCCCCACAGAGAAGTGCGCGTCCGGTGGGAAGCGCAGGCGGATTTATAATAG
>CAZGCX010000115.1:0-7727 GCA_964524585.1 uncultured Anaerolineaceae bacterium | reverse complement strand
GATTATACCAAACCTCAAACCGACCGCTGAGTCTATCAGCACAGCGGAGGCCCGTCAATCTTAAGCTTCGGGCCGAGGCTCAGTCTCTGCCCGCGGACCCTGATCGCCCCGGTAGTCCGAGCGGCGCCAAGCTTCATGCAGCGCCAGGGATCCGGCAACCGCCGCATTCAATGAGCTCACTGAGCCCCGCATCGGAATCCGGACCAGAAAATCGCATGACTCCCGAACCAGGCGACGCAGGCCGTATCCCTCGCTACCGATCACCAGCGCCAGCGGCGGCTTGAGATCTACTTGGTCGATGCGCTGCGCATGCTCGCTGTTCTCCATCCCGGCCACCCAGACTCCACGCTCCTTCAGCCGCCGGATCGCCTGTGCCAGGTTGGTCCGGGCGATGCGCAGGTGCTCGCAGGCGCCGGCCGAAGCCGACACCACCGCCGGGGTCACTCCTGCCGCCGCCCGGGTTGGGAGAATCACGCCGCTCACGCCGACCGCGTCGGCCGTACGCAGCACTGTTCCAAGGTTTTGCGGATCCTGCACTTGATCCAAGATCAACACCAGGGTGTCCGAGGCTGCGCTCCGATCCAGAATGTCATCCAATTCGGCATAGCGATACGGACCCACCACCACCGCCAACCCCTGGTGGTGATCGCTGCCGGCATCCAGCTGCTCGGCCGGCACGCGTTCAATCCGTACTCCGGCAGCCACCGCCAGCCGGCTGACTTCCGCGGCGCGATCGCTGTCGGTGGCGATCAGAACCCGGTGAATAGCGCGCTGGCCGGCGCGCAAGACCTCCTGTACCGGGTGACGACCGTAGATGGTTTCGGACACGTATTCCTGGGCCGGGACTGTGCGGCGGCTACTCAGTCGATCAGTGGATTTCGCGGCGTGCGCTCGATCCGACGATGCGCTTCATGGCGCTCTCAAGTCCACGCGGACTTCGTAATGCCCGCTCAACGTACGTGCCATAGCGTGCCGCGTCTTCCGTCTTCCAGCACCACGCCGAGCTCCGTTAACCGGTCGCGAATCGTGTCGGCCAATTCCCACAACTGAGCCTCGCGCAGCTGATCGCGGGCAGCAACGATCGCGTCCAGCATACGCTCGATCGGCGGCTCATCTGAGCGCAGGCGGCTATCAAAAGCCGAGCGCAGTTCCTTCAGGCCGTCTCCTTCGGACCGGTCCAGCACTTCGCTCATCAACTTGGTGAGCTGCGCCGGATCGATGCTCAGTGGCCGGCTGCTTTCAAGCTCGATGCCAAGCACGCCGGCCAGCTCGCCCAATTTGGCCTGCGCCGGAGCAAGCAGCCCCTCTCCCGCGTTGCGATCGCGCGCCTGATTGATGTTGCGCACGAGCTCAAACAAGCTGCTTAGGGCGCGCGGCGTGTTGAAATCGTCATCCATCGCCAGGCCAAAGTCTTGCTCTGCGCGCTCGGTGGCCGCGTTCAACTCGTCGCCCGCCGATCCATCTAGATCTGCATCTTCACCGGCTGCCTCGGGCGGCCTAAGCGCAGAGCGCAAGCGGTCCAGGCCCTTGGCGGCACTCTCGGCAATTGCATCGCTATACGAGATCGGACTCCGATAGTGCGAATTGAGCACCAACATGCGCAGCACTCCCGCCTCGTGATCTTTCAGAAACTCTTCGATGGTCAGCACGTTGCCGGTCGATTTGGACATGGCGGCTTCGCCCAGCTGCATCATGCCGTTGTGCGCCCAGTAGCGTGAGAACTCCAAGCTGGTCAGGCTCTCGGTCTGCGCGATCTCGTTTTCGTGGTGAGGAAAGATCAGATCGTTGCCGCCACCGTGCAGATCGATCTGCTGGCCAAGGTGGTGCAGGTTCATGGCTGAGCACTCAATGTGCCAGCCAGGTCGACCCGGCCCCCACGGGCTGTCCCAGCTGGGTTCGCCAGGCTTGGCCGCCTTCCACAGCGCAAAATCGGCCGGATCCCGTTTGCGCTCATCAACTTCCAGCCGGGCGCCTGCTTGCATGTCCTCCAGCTTGCGCTGCGACAGCTTGCCGTAGTCCTCGTCTTTGGCGACCTCGAAATACACATCGCCATCTAGTGGATAGGCGACTCCACGCTCGATCAAGCCCTGCACCATCTCAATGATGCGATCGATCTCCTGCGATGCCCGGGGACGCACCGTCGGCGGGAGCAGATTCAGATCTTCAATGTGGCGATCGTATTGCTCGACATACGAACTGGCCAACTCCAGCGGATCGACCTGCAGCTTCCTCGCCCGTTCGATCACCTTGTCGTCGACATCGGTGTAGTTCATGACGTGCTGGACCTGGTAGCCCCGGTATTCGAGGTATCGCCGCATGACGTCGAAGACGATCGACGACATCGCATGGCCGATGTGGGCCTTGTCGTACACGGTGGGTCCGCACACGTACATGCGGACCATGCCCGGCTCAAGGGTGCTGAACGGTTCCTTGCTGCGGGACAGCGTGTTGTAGATCTGGAGCGCCAATTCTCAATTGCCTTCGGGTCTGGCGAAAATCATTCGGCCGGCTGCGGTCTGCAGCACTTTGGTCACGGTCACCGGAATGGTGCTGTCGATGTTCTGCTTGCCCTCCTCGATCACCACCATCGTCCCGTCGTCCAGGTAGCCCACCCCCTGACCGACTTCCTTGCCCTCCTGGATCACCTGCACCTCCAGAGTCTCACCAGGCAGGAAGACCGCTTTCACCGCGTTCGCCAACTCGTTGATGTTCAGTACCGTGACCCCTTGTAGCTCCGCTACCCGGTTCAAGTTGTAGTCGTTGGTCAAGATTGGGCTTCGCAGCTGCTTGGCCAGGATGACTAGCTTGTCGTCCACTTCCCGGACCCCTTCCACGTCCAGATCGGTGATCCGCAATGGAATGGTGCTGTCTTTCTGCAGCCGGTTCAGGATGTCAAGCCCCCTTCGGCCGCGCTGTCGACGCAGTGAGTCGGCGGAGTCCGCAATGTGCTGCAGCTCGATCAATACAAAGGAAGGGACCAGCATTGGCCCCTGGACAAAGCCGGTGCGGGCGATATCTGCGATGCGCCCGTCGATAATGACGCTGGTGTCCAACAGAATGCTGCGCGCGCCCGAAGAAGGGCCCAATTCGCCATCGAAGGCGGTCTGAAAGCGGCTGCGCCACAGGTTGCTGATGTCATTCTGGCGCATGATGAAGATGGTCATCCCCAGATACCCAAAGACCACTGCTCCGACGAAGGGCAGCAGTTGCCCAAAGGGGGAGGGCAGCAGCGAGACCGGAAAGGCCACCAAGGCGGCCGCCAGCAGCCCGACGATCAGGCCCAGCAAGCCGGAGAGCATGGTCTGCGCCGAAACCTGTGCCACCGCGCCCCGGACGGCCCTGATCGGTCGGGTAGTCACCCAGGGAGTCAATACCAGTCCAATCAAAGCCCCCAGCATTCCCAAAACCACCGCCCACAGCTCGGCCGGATCGCCAGCCAGTGCGCTCAACCTTACGCCCAGCACAACCCCGAAAGTGGCCACAACAAACATCCCGATGATTCTGACAATGAAGTCGCTACTCATTCGGCAATCCTCTCCACTCCAAACAAAAAGGGGCGAATGCCGGTTTCGACATCCACCCCTTACGATGGGCTCCGTCTTCTTCAGGTTTGATGCGGGAGGTTGCTGCTCCCCCGATTTGCCACGTGCCGACGAGAAGAATGAATTTGGATGAAACCGGCTTCAGAGACCAGAATGATTTAAGGTCAATGAGCGGGCAAATGATATCACGCTGGCCAGAGGCGTGTCAACGCGCCGCTGGCCAGCGGCGGGCTTGCGGTTCGCCGGGCACCCGGCCTATTTCCGCCGCAACCTATAGCAGCCCGAGCGATCGTAAACGAAATGCACCCGGCCCGTTTCCGCCGCAGCGTTTAGCCGCCCGAGCGATCGTAAACGAAAGGCGCCCGGAAGGACCGGGCGCCTGAGTTGCATGGTTGACGAGCCAACGGCGCGAGGCCGGGCTCCCGACTAGCTTTCAGCCTATGGCAGCGGACCGATCACGTCAAAGGTCGACAGGATGCGATCCGCAGCATCCAGATCGGCATCGGTCAGGATCTGGACCTCCACTACGATCAGCAACTGCTGGCTGGCATCGACCGGGACTGCCGACAGGACCAGGTAGTCCGCTCCACCTGAGCCACCGCATTTGGTGAAGTAGTCGAACTTGCCACGGTAGTAACCGTCGTCGTAGTCGTAGCGGCCATCCAGCTCACACTCTCCGCGGAAGTAGTCGGAGAAGATGTCGAGCACCTGAATATAGCCACCTAGTTTTGCCAGATCGTCCGAAACCAAGAAGTCTACCCCGGGGGTGCCCCAGGTGTTGATGTACCCGTCCAGGCTGGGGGCTGCGATCAAACGGGCGCCGATCACCTCACCACCGTCCACCCACGCGGAACCATCCATTTGGGTCCAGCTGGACGGAACATCCATTACGATCGACTGGTAGTCATCATAGATCGAGACGTAGTCGCTGTATTCGGTGCCGGCTTGCGATACATTCCCAGACAATTCCTGGCCGAACACTCCGGCGACCTCCAGCGGCCGCCCGTTGAGCTGGCCAGACAGATACTCCCCTTCCTGATAACGCAACACGTCGATCGCCAGCGTGTCACTCGGCACGTGCGAGCGCAGGATGTCGCAGTAGGCCGCCATGCTGCCGTCAGTCGCCAGCACCAGGTTCTCCATGCTGGTCAAGATATCGCCGGCTTTCACACCAGCTCCATCCGCCGGCGAACCCGATGCCACCGAGCTGACCCACACGCCAGAGAGGGATCCATCTTCGCTCATGACCGCCACGCCATTGACGCCGATCGAGTCCACATTCTGGCCATCCCGCAGTGTGCCGATCAAACTGGTGGCAACGTCGCGCGAGATTGCGAAATACTGTGAGGTGGAGCTTGAAGCCGCGTAGTTGATCCCGACCACGTGACCGCTGCCATCGACCAACGGACCACCCGAATTGCCTGGATTGATGGTGGCATCGTGCTCCAGGACATAGTCGATCGAAGCCCAATCGGTGACCCCATCCGCTCGCGCCTTCGAGATGATCCCCTTGGTGAGGGTGAATTCCGGGTCACCGAGCGGGAACCCGGCTGCATACACCTCCAGCCCAACGTCGATCGGTCCGGAGTGCCAATCCAGATAGGGATACCCGTCGCCCTCGATGTCGATGACCGCCAGGTCGGAGCATTCCGAAACCCCCAGCACCCGCGCGTTGCGGGGTTCGCTCTCCCCGCCAACCCACACCTTCAGCAGCGCCGAGCCGGTCACAACATGGTTGTTGGTGACCGCGATCCCGGAGGGGTCGATGATGAACCCCGACCCACGGCCGGCAGCGTTCACCATCAATCCGAATTCGGGATCAGCAAAGGTGCCCTGCGCTTCGATTTGCACTACGGCGCTCTTCACCAGATCCAGTGCGCCAACCGAGCCCGCGTCCCGCGAGCTCTGCGAGGGCGTGCTGCCCTCCTGCTCCGGAGCCGAGGTCGGCGAACCATCTCCGCTCGAGCCAAGGTTGCATGCCAGCCCGGCAAGCAAAAGCCCGGATAGCACCAGTGCCACCGGGCGCAGATTCGTTCGACGATTCATTCGCAGTACCCCCGTCTCAACCCGAGACCACAGTACGGACGACCCAGTATAGAGGAGTTAACCGTGTCGCAACAACTGACGGAAGCTTGCAATCGACTTACAGTAGATAGCAAGAAAACTGGCCGAGATCTAGATCTCGGCCAGCTCGCTTCGTCAGCAATCGGGTCGTGCTACTGGTTGGTGCTGTGCGTCTCTGAATCTCACGTAGCGGGCGCTAGCCATCGCCAAGATGGCGATCACCATCACAATGGAGGCAGTCGAGCCCAAGCTCTGCATCCGGGCCTGCAGCTGCCCCAGCTCAGCCGCGTCCTCGGGCGACGGCGGCCCCGCTGCACTTTCAATGCGTTCGCCTAACTTTGCGAGTTCTTGCCCGGTCTTTCCCACATTCACTCCGAAATAGCCGGCCAGCAGTCCGGCGATTCCCCCAAGGGTGAGCATTGGGCCCATCCCCCCCGTGATCCACGACAGCTTCAATCCGCTGGAATCATGCCAGTACATCAACAGCCCGCTCAAGTTTGTCGACACAGCGGCCAATGTCACCGCCGTAATCCAGCGGGTGCGCAGGATGAGCTGCCGTACCACTTTCCCTCCATCAGGTCCGACCGCGCCCACGGCCGGTCCCACGAACCACACAAACGCCAGGGAGCTGCCGACCCAGAACACACCAAACGGAATGTGCAGCAGCCGGAGCACGATCAAATACGGATCCATACTTCCTCCTTAGGGGTAGCGCCGACCATTATAGTGCTGCCCAACGGGCCGGCGCAGACCATTAACTGCGTGCCGGCCGGGAGGCATCCGACCATAGTCTGGTGGCCGCAATCATCCCTTTTCCACTAGAATTTGAGCCATGCCTTTAGAGATCGGCTCGATTCTCCGAGATCGCTACCGGATTGATGGCCAGCTTGGCAAGGGCGGCATGGGCACTGTTTACCTGGCCTTCGATCAAACGCTGTCCATCAAGGTCGCGGTCAAGGAGAACCAGAGTCCGGATCCGGACTCAGAAGAGCAGTTCCGGCGCGAGGCGCGCATGCTGGCCAGCCTGCGACACCCCAACTTGCCCCGGGTGACTGACCACTTCATCCTGAGTGAAACCCAGTATTTGGTGATGGACTATATCGAGGGCGAAGACCTGCAGACACTGCTGGTCAGCCGCCGGCCAGAGGTGGCGGAGGTGCTGCGCTGGGCCGACGATCTGTGTGACGCGCTGACTTTTCTGCACACTCGTCAGCCGCCGATCATTCACCGCGATATCAAACCGGGAAACCTGAAGCTCCAGCCCGATGGGAGGGTGGTGCTGGTTGACTTCGGGATTGCCAAGGCCTTCACCCAGGATCAAACCGCCACCGGCGCCCGCGGCATGACGCCGGGCTTCTCTCCCCCCGAGCAGTTCGGCGGTACCGGAACCGACACTCGCAGTGACCAGTACGCGTTAGCCGCTACCCTGTACTACTTGTTGACTGGCAAGCAGCCTGCCAACAGTATCGACCGGATGCTCAAGCACGACGTGCTGCAATCGCCGAGGCAGCTCAATCCCAACGTCGACCCGGCGCTGGATGCGGCGCTGGTCCACGCGCTGGCGCTGCCCAAGAATGAGCGCTTTGCCGATATCGAGACTTTCAAGACCGCGCTGCATGGTGGGGCCGACGCCGCAACCGTCCGGGCCGGCGGATTGCCCCCGGCGCTGCGCCGCGGTATCCCGATCGCCGCAGTCGGCGGCCTGGGTGTTCTGGCCGTGATCCTGCTGGGCGGAGGCGTGTTGAGTGGCGTCTTTGGTGGTGGCGCAAAACCGCAGCCTTCCGCCACAGTGGGTCTGATTGGGGGCGCGGCCTCGGAAACCCCTCGTCCAAGTGATACCCCTCAACCGACGCCGGTGCCCTCTGACACTGCGATCCCGACCGAAGTGCCGACTGAGACGCCGCTGCCGACCGTCACCAAGACGCCGGTAGTGATCGGCGGCGGTGGCCGGTTGGCGTTCGTCAGTGATCGAAGCGAGAGCCTGCTTCAGGTTTGGACCATGAACGCCGATGGGACCGATGTGCTCGAATTGACTTTCTCGCCGGGGGACAAAAGCCAGCCGCGCTGGTCCCCGGACGGCAAACGCCTGTTGTACGTCGGCCCGGGGGGGACCGATTCTTC
>CAZGCX010000114.1:0-7954 GCA_964524585.1 uncultured Anaerolineaceae bacterium | reverse complement strand
AATCCCCATCCCGATCATCGCCCGCGCCGCCTGACCGGCGTCTTTCTGACGCAGCAGTTCGGCCAGAAAGGTTCCACCAAGCAGGCCAACGATCATCCCCAGCGGCGGGAAGAAGAAGAAACCAACCACGCCCGCCAGCACGCCGGTCAGAATCGCCCAGCCGGAGGCGCCCGCCTTGCTTGCGCCGGCACCGCTCACCCAGGTTTCGGTGATCCCGCCCACCAGGCCGAACAGCGTGATGGCTGCGAACAGCCACGGGCCGGAACCGCCCCAGCCGACCGTCAGCCCGAACCCCAACGCCGCCAACCAGATCAGCAGGATATCCGGCACGAAGGGCAAGAACACGCCCAACAGGCCCACCAGCATCACCACCCCTACCAGCAGGGTGATCAGCAGATTCACGCCAGCCAGACTCACCCGGTCACCTCAACCGCGGGTTGATCGCCCCATTGGAGAACGCACGGCTGCACCACGCAGCGGTCAAGCATGGCCTATGGCCCGATCCGATCCACGCCACCCATCCACGGCCGCAGCACTGCCGGGATCTCAACGCTGCCGTCTGCTTGTTGGTAACCCTCGAGCACCGCAATCATGGTGCGCGGCAACGCCAGCCCGGAGCCGTTCAATGTGTGCACGTGTTCCGGTTTGGCCCCCGGCTCGCGCCGGAAACGAATGGCGCTGCGACGGGCCTGAAAGGCCTCGCAGTTGCTGACCGAGCTGACCTCCAGCCACTCCTCAGATCCTGGGGCCCAGACCTCGATGTCGTACTTCTTGGCGGCGGTGAACCCCAGGTCCCCGGTCACCATCTCCACCACCCGGAACGGCAGCTCGAGCTCGCGGCAGACGTCGGCTGCCGCCTCCAGAATCTGTTCCAGCGCCGGATACGAGTCTTCGGGAGAAGTCAACTTGTACATCTCGACCTTGTCGAACTGGTGACCACGCTTGATTCCGCGGACGTCGCGGCCCGCTGAGAACTTCTCACGCCGGAAGCATGGTGTGTAGGCCACATAGCTGATCGGCAGCTGCTCCCCCTCCAGAATCTCGTCTCGGTGCAAGTTGGTAAGCGGGATCTCGGCGGTCCCGATTAGCCACAGGTCGTCCTCCGCATCGCGGTAGATGTTGTCGGCGAACTTGGGCAGCTGACCAGCTCCCCACATGCACTGTTCTTTGACGATCGCCGGCGGGTAGATCTCGGTGTACCCGTGTCGGCCAACGTGCAAATCAAGCATCCAGTGAATCAGCGCCCGCTGCAGCCTGGCCCCGAGCCCGCGCAGCACGTAGAAACGGCTGCCGGAGAGTTTGACTCCCTGTTCAAAATCCAGAATGCCCAGCTGCGGCCCGAGTTCCCAGTGCGGCAGCGGTTTGAAATCGAATTGCCGCAGCTGGCCTTCTTCCCGAATCACTCGGTTCTCCGAACTGTCAACGCCGACTGGCACGCTCTGGTGCGGCAGGTTCGGGACCTGATACATCGCGGTCTCAAGGTCATGATCCACCGTGCGCAGTTGCCCCTCCAGCGTTCCAATCCGCTCGTTTACGGTCCGCATGCCTTCGATGAGTTTTTGCCGTTCGTCGTCCTGCTCGAGCCGGCCGATCCTTGACGAGGTCTCGTTTCGTTCTGCCCGCAAGGATTCCAACTCCTGGAGAAGCTCCCGGCGTCGCCGATCGAGTTCAAGTATTTGGTCAATTGGAGCTTCGGCGCCCAATGTCGCGATAGCCGACTTCACTCGATCGGTTTCATTTCGGATCTGGTGTAGGTCGATCATGGCGCACTCCTTCCTACAGAAAAACGCCCTTCGTCAGCTGGACGAAGGGCGCCCGTGCTGCCGCCTGCATTCGCCATCGATGCTGGTGCGGCCTTCGGCGCTTACTGCCCGGTCGCCCCCGCTGGCTGCCACGGGAACGCTCAGCCCCCGGCATCCCAACGCACGATCAGCGTCCTCAGTTCTCGAGTGTGATGGGTGAATTGAAACGCCAGTCGCACCGCATCGACTTCAAAGACCAACGTGTCGGTGCCTTCGGGAGGGATGCGCGGATTGACGTTGATGTCCACCACCTCCCCCCATGGTGAGAGATCGAGAGCGGCCTCCGTGAGTTCTTGCGGCTCCCTCGGTTCCAGGCTGAGCAGCGCCCGGGTACCGGCCCGGTCAAGTCGGTAGCTCCCTGCGGCGAACGGCCCCTCCGGCAACTCGAAGCTGTAGAAGGACCAATGGTCGTTCTGGCCGGACGATTCAAACTCGGCCCCCAGCACTTGCTCTAACTGCGTACGGTCGTTCGCCTGGGTCCGAGCGAGCTCGCTGACGATTTCGTTGACTGCTGGCTCGCTCACTGGTTACGCCTCCCCGGCGCCACATTCTGATCCCACCAATCCTGGTAGGTTTCGGCGTAGTAGTCGCGGTAGTTCTGATTGGTGGTGCTGGTCACCTCTCCCTCGAATGCGGTGGCCATCTGGTCGATCGCCTGATCCCGCGTCAGGTTGCCTTCGCTGAACTCCCGATAGATGCGACCGTATTCAGCGGACTGAACCCCAGATATCCCGATATCGGTTCCGGTCGCCTGCTGGACCTCGTGACGGACCTGCGCCTCGTGAAACTGCGCATTTGCTTCATCGTGCAGGTGCTCGGCCACGTTCTGGTCAACGAATTGCTCTCGTGTCATCTCTGGCGTCGGGCGATGAAAAGGGGGCTCTCCGGACAGTGCGTGGGCGGCCTCGTGCGCAAGCCCTCCGGCCTGCAGATCGGCTGAGTCGCTGCTATCGATCACAATACGCTGGGTATCGCGATCGGCGTAGGAGCCGCCGCCCGCCGGGCCTTCCTCTACAGTCCATCCCGCCTGTTGCAGCTGTTCGATCTGCGACTGCAGGGTTGGAGAAGCACGGACCAGCTCATGGACCCGGTCATCGAATTGCGACAGGGTCTGGGCCATGGGGTCGTTGTCGCCCTGGCCAGCGGCGGACCCTTCCCCGGCCGGTCGCCCCGCCAGCGATCCGGCAGCCTGGCCAAGCGCCCGTCCTGCTGCCGCGGCTGCCCCAGCGCCAACCAGCATTCCTAAGAGCCGGGCTGCCTCCGCTTCTGCCTCTTCCATGACCCCGCTCATGTGCTGGACGGTTTGGGCGCCCTGGTTGAGCGCCAAATGGAGCCGCTCGACCGCTGGCAGGACCTGCGAATCCATCTCCTGGTAGAACTTGGTCGCTCCTTGGCCAATCCAGTCGCCCGCCTGCAGCGCCTCTTTGTTCGATCGCAGTCGAGCCAACGACCGCTTGGTGGCTGCCGAGGCGCGATGGAACTCTTGAACTACCCGCTTCAAGAGTTCGTGATCGGCTCGAATTCGAGGTGCCGGCATCAGATAGTGGTTGGGGTTTTCGACCTGCTCGGCCATATTCTAATGTGGTTCTATCGGTGTCGAATCCGCAAGTCCGGCCGATGGGATCTGCTCCGCCCGTCGCTTCAACTGCCAGGGCAAGCGTCCGATGATTGACATTCCACTGCGCGCGACTTATCCTCACCGTTACCGGAGGGTAGCGCGGCGGATGGATATTTTCGAAAAGGCCTACAGTTGGAAAGAGGCGGAGCAGATGAAGCAGCTCGGTTTGTATCCGTACTTCCTGCCGCTGCAGGATACGGAAGGCACCGAGGTGGTGATCGACGGCCGCCGAGTCTTGATGATCGGCTCCAACAACTACCTCGGCCTCACGACCGATCCCCGGGTGCGACAGGCCGCCATCGACGCGGTCAATCGCTACGGGACCAGCTGCACCGGCTCGCGCTTTCTGAACGGAACCCTGGCGCTGCATCAGGAGGCCGAGGCCCGCTTGGCGAACTACGTTGGAATGGAAGCGGCGCTGGTTTTCAGCACCGGATACCAGGTCAACCTGGGCGTGATCTCCTCACTGATCGGGCGTGGCGACGTGGTGGTGTTGGACAAAGATGACCACGCCAGTATCGTCGACGGGGCCATGATGGCGCTGGGCGAGGTGCGGCGGTTTTCTCACAACGACTTAGACCATCTGGACCGGGTGCTGGAGAAGATTGACGACGACACTGGGGTGATGGTGGTGGTGGATGGCGTGTACAGCATGGGCGGCGACGTGGCCCCACTGCCGCAATTGATCGAGATCACCAAGAGCCACGGCGCCCGGCTGATGGTGGACGATGCTCACAGCATCGGGGTCATGGGCGGTGGCCGCGGTACCCCGGCCCACTTCGGCGTCAGCGACGAGGTGGACCTGCAAATGGGCACCTTCAGCAAATCGTTTGCTTCGCTGGGCGGATTCATTGCCGGCAAGAAAGAAGTGATCAGCTACATCCAGCATCATGCGCGCTCACTGATATTCAGCGCTTCCATGCCGGCCTCCAATGTGGCGGCAGTGTTGGCAGCGCTGGACATCATGGAGAGCGAGCCCGAGTTGATCGAGCGGTTGTGGGAAGTCACCGAGCGCATGCGCGCCGGCCTCAAGCGGCTCGGTTTCCGCCTGGGTCCGAGCACGACTCCCATCATTCCGATTGTTGTCGGCGAGATGCAGCAGACCTTCCAGGCCTGGAAGATGTGCTTCGAAGCCGGCCTGTACACCAACGCCGTGGTCGCACCGGCCGTGCCGCCAGATCAGTGCCTATTACGCACCAGCTATATGGCAACCCACACCGACGAACAGATTGATCGGGCGCTCGATATCCTCGGAGATGTGGGCCGGGAGCTGGGTCTGATTGACTGACCGCGTCCTGGTTACGGGCGCCTCCGGCTTCATCGGTTACCACCTGGTCTCGGCCCTGCTCGATCACGGGCACCATATCCGCTGTTTGGTGCGACCGACCTCCGAACTCTCCCAACTTCCGCTCTCGGCACTGGAGCTGGTGACCGGCGACATCCTCGATCCACCCAGCTTGGCGACCGCGCTCGATGGAATCGACGCCGTATACCATCTGGCAGGCGAAATCGACGGCAGCGCCGGCAAGCGGCTGTATCGGGCTAATGTGGAAGGCACGCGTAATCTGGCTGCAGCCTGCGCCGCGGCCGCCAAGCCACCGGTGCTCGTGCTGGTATCGACGCTGGAGGCCGGTGGACCGGATCCCAACGGTCGGGCCCGCACCGAACACGACCCGGCCGCCCCGCTGACCCACTATGGTCGAAGCAAACTTGAGGGAGAGCGGGCAGCGGCTGAGTTTGCGGGTCGGGTGCCGATCACCGTGGTACGCGCCGCAGCCGTGTTCGGCGAGTACGATCGACAGACGCTCAACATCTTCAAAGCCTTTCGCCTCGCCGGGTTGGGCATCTATCCGCTGCCAAGAGCCAATCGACAGCGTCTTTCGATGGTTCACGCCGGCGATCTGGCCGAGTTCCTGCTGCTGGCCGCCGAGCGCGGCGAGCGGCTGGATTCCGCCCGGCCGGAGACCGACGGCATCGGCCTGTACTATCCGGCCGCCGGTGAGCCGCTTACGCTGGGTGAGGCGATCCGAACCGCGGCCGAAGGGCTGGGGGACCAGCGGGTGCGGATCGTCGATGTACCGCTGGCGCTGGCTTTCGTGGTCACCGGGTTGGCCGAGCTCTGGTCACGGGTCAGTGGACGCTCGCCGGGGGTGATGACGCTCGACAAGGCCCGGGCGGCTGCCGCCGGCTCTTGGACCTGCTCTCCGAAGAAGTCCCAACAGCTCGGATGGGAGACCGATCGTCCGGTGCGGGAACGGTTACGCCAGACTGTCCGCTGGTACCGTCAGCAGGGCTGGCTTTAGGCAGGCCAGTTTCCGAATCCCGAAATCGCGGCCCGCGGAGGGGCAAACCTTCGAAGTAACCATGGCTCCCAAGCACACTGAGACGTTCCGCATCCGGCACGATGAGTGTGACGCCTACGGTGTGCTCAACAACGCGGTCTACCTTCGGCTGGCGCAAGAAGCTGCCTGGCGCCACTCCGCCAGCGTGGGGTTTGACCCGGACTGGTACCTGCAGCGCCAGCGAGGGTGGATTGCCCGCGACACCGAGATTGAGTACCGGGCGCCGGTCCGCTACGGCGACCAACTCCAGGTAACGACCTTCGTACCGAGCATGCGGCGAGCGCTCGCCCGCCGCGCCTACGAATTCCGGCTCGCCGCATCGGATGATCTGGTGGCCGAGGCTCATACCGATTTCGTCTACCTCGATCTGGAGAGCCAGGCACCGGCCACGATCGCGGACGAGATTGTCACCGCGCTATTCGGCGAGCACGGCGCTCCGGATCGGCTGGTCCGCACGCCCTTCCCCGATCCGCCGCGCGATCCGCTTGAACGGGTCACCTGGCGCGGCCGGGTGCAGTGGCGCGACATCGATTCCTTCGGCCATCTGAACAACGCGGCCTACTTCTCCTATACTGAGACCGCAGCCAGCGAGGCTGGACTGACCGTCGGCATCACGCCCGACGCCAGCGAGGTCGGCTGGACGTTGAAGCGCAGCCGCATGGAGTACCTCCAGGCAGCCCGCTTCCCGGATGAGTTGGAGATTGAGACCTGGCTGTCCTCGCTGCGGCGCGCCAGCGCCGAGCGCCAGTACGAGATCTATCGCGCCGCCGACCGGGTGCTGCTGGCGCGCAGCTTCTCGATGTGGCTGACGGTGGATATGGTTAGTGGCCGGCCGCGCCGGATCCCGGCCTGGATGGCTGAGGCGCTCGCTCCCAACCTGGCCAAGTAACGGATCAGCCAGCCCGTCCGCAAAACAAAACGGGGCGACGTTTCCGTCGCCCCGCGGTCATCCTACCGCACATTGATCAGCCTTCAAATTGCGACATCTGTTCGTAGTACTTCCAGCGCGCATCCACATCCGCCTGCAGGGCCTTGACCAGTCGGTCGGCGCGTCTTGGATCAACTGCCCGCAGCGAGCGGAAGCGGTTCTGCTTGTTGGCGAAGCTATCCACCGATTCCGAAGGCGGGCGTGAGTCCAGTTTGAGCGGACTCTGCCCCTGCTCTGCCCGGCCCGGGTCGAAGCGGTAGAGCGGCCAGAAGCCGCTGCGTTCGGCGTCGACCTGCAGGTCGGTTCCGGTTTCCATATCAATCCCGTGGGCGATGCATTGTGCGTAGGCAATCACCAGCGCCGGGCCGGGATACTCTTCGGCCTCGCGCAACGCCTTGACCAGCTGGGTCATGTTCGCGCCGTATGCGACCTGCGCCACGTAGATGTTGCCGTAGCTCATGGCGATCGAGCCCAGGTCCTTCTTCGGCATATCCTTGCCGGCGGCGGCAAACTTGGCCACTGCGCCCCGCGGGGTCGCCTTGGATGCCTGGCCCCCGGTGTTGGAATACACGCCGGTATCCAGCACCAACACCCGCACCTTTCGACCGGAGGCCAGCACGTGATCCAGGCCCCCATACCCGATGTCATAGGCCCAGCCGTCCCCGCCGACGATCCAGACCGTCTTGGGAACCAGGTAGTCGATGATGCTGAGCAGCCGACCGGCCTCCGGCGATTGGAGGCTTTCCAACACCGGTCGCAGCTTCTCCACCCGCTCTCGTTGTACCTCCAGGTGCTCCTGGCTCGAAAGATCAGCCTCCAAGATCGAGTGCACCAATTCTCGCTGCTCGGCGAGCTGCTCGATCTCTGCCGTCTGGAGCGTGCGCAGCAGATCATGCGCCTGCTGCTCGAGCTTGTCCACCGTCAGCCGCATGCCAAGCCCAAACTCAGCGTTGTCTTCGAACAGCGAATTCGACCAGGCCGGACCGCGTCCGTCACTGCGGGCCGAGTACGGCGTGGTGGGCAAATTGCCACCGAAGATCGAGCTACAGCCGGTGGCGTTGGCAATCAACAGCCGGTCGCCGTACAGTTGGGTGAGCAGTTTGATGTAGGGGGTTTCTCCGCAGCCGGCACAAGCCCCAGAGAACTCGAACATCGGCGGCAAGTACTGCGAGCCCTTGGTCGTGAAGCGGTTGAACAGCGCCGGATCGGGATCTGGAATCGAGAGGAAGTAGTCCCATTTGACAGCCTCAACCTCTCGCAACGG